>CAYPUM010000215.1:0-6746 GCA_964413545.1 uncultured Roseibacillus sp.
CGGGAGGGGCCGGGGCTCAAACCAAACTCCAGCCAATGACACCGACTGATGACCGCGAAGGAAGGGGTCAGGTGATAATTCTTGTACTAGTTGCCCGACAACGCGGGCAAGGCTTTGCCCCCGTTCTGTTGGGGATACTGACCTCGATCTTCGCCTGCTGGCACCGGGTGGCTTGACGCGAACGACTCTCACTTGCGGCTGTCCTTGCCGAAGGTCCGCCATTTATTGAGTCCGAAGCCGACGATGAGCACGACGAGTGTGGCAACGATCTGTCCTACGAGGCAATGCTGACCTGCTTCGACGGCAACCAGTTCCATGGTGATCGCGCTCAGCCCGACGCCGAGCGCGGCGACTGCCAAGAAGCGCTGAAAATCCCGACAGGCGGGCAACCACCGGGAAGATCACCGGCTCTCTGCTCGATCACGGTTCTTCTTCCCGCGGCCAGGGAATAATCCGGGCCCCGCGTTTGTAGTTCACGTAGGAGTAGAACCAGTGCAGGAGGGTCGCCATTTTGTTGCGAAACCCGACCAGGAAGACGAGATGAACGAACAGCCAGAGGAGCCACGCGACGAATCCCGAGAACTTGAATTGTCCGATCATGGCCACCGCGGCGGCCCGCCCGATCGTGGCCATGGAGCCTTTGTCCCGATAAGCGAAGGCCCGGCGGTCTTCGGACGGCGGTTCTTTCCCATTCATATCGCGTTTGATCAGCCGTGCCACGTGCTTGGCCATCTGCATTGCGGCGGGGGACACGCCCGGAACGCGTTGTCCGCGTGAATCGGTCAGGGAGACGATATCGCCTGCCGCGAACACTTCCGGGAAGCCCGGGAGACTCAAATCCGGATTGACTTCGATGCGGCCCGCCCTGTCCAGCGGGACATCGAGTTGCCGGGTGATTGGATGCCCCATCACACCCGCGCCCCACACGATGTTTCCGGCCCGAATCGTCTCGTCCTCCAAACGAACCGCGTTCCGGCTGATCTCCTCGACTTTCGATCCCGTCCGGACCTCAACCCCGAGTTTCTCAAGCTGCCGCCGGGCCAGTTCGGGCAACGGATTCGCGAAGTTTCCCAGAACATCCGGCAGCGCCTCGATCAGGATGATTCGGGTCTGGTTTGGATCGATGTTTCGAAAGTCCCGCCGCAGAACAACCCGGGCCAGTTCGGCGAACGCCCCGGCCAGTTCCACCCCGGTCGGGCCGCCGCCCACCACCACGATCGTCATGAGTTCCCGGCGTCGTTCTTCGTCCGGCTCGACCTCCGCCCTTTCAAAGGCGAGCAGAACATCCCGTCGTATCCGCATGGCGTCGTCGAGCGACTTCAAACCCGGCGCGTATTGTGCCCACTCGTCGTGTCCGAAATAGCTCGTCACGGCTCCCAGAGCGATCACCAGATGATCGTAACGGAACTTCCACTTCGCGCATGCCACCACTCGCTCCGAAAGCCGGATCTCGCGGACTTCATCCATCACTACCGTGACGTCCTTTCGCTTCGCCAGGATCGATCGGATCGGCTCGGCCACCTCCGGCATCGACAGCCCGGCCGTGGCCACCTGATACAGGAGAGGTTGGAAAAGATGATGATTCTGACGATCGATCAGCAGGATCTCAGCCTCCGGATGGCGGAAGCTCCGGCAGAATTCCAGTCCTCCGAATCCCGCTCCCAACACCACCACCTGTTTCCTGGTACACCGCTCCGTCCCCATGGCCGTCAACATAACAGGATTCTCGTGAACGCAAAGAAACATGGGCCGCCATCCGCCACGATGTCCTCCCGCCGATTACCTACCCCCGCCAGCACGTGTCAGATCGCGTTCCTGCTACGATCTGGGGCGCGATCTGGCCGGATCGCTGAAGGGGCTGCCCGGCGATCTGGCCACCAATCCCGATTACCTCGAGGGTTTAGGCCAGTGAGGAGAGCGGTGTTGCTGGATACCGCTTCCTCGTCTATCGCCGTCACGCCAACGAGGTCATCCCGGTCCTGATGCCGGGGCAGGAAGAGTAAACACGCCGGATGACGGGGCCGCGAGCGCCGGGACGGCGGCAGTCCGGCCCTGCAAGCCTGTTGGCCACGGTCCATTGGGCGTCGAGGTGGGGTTTCCACCAATGAGTGCGATTCAGGGTCGCGATCCCCTTGCGAGGGGCCGCGGCAAGGAGCATCATTAGTAGGAACGAAGCGAGCTTCATGAGAACCCAATCCACCCTGCCCCTCCTGTTCGCCGTCGCGGCGGCGGGCGCGATCCCGGCCTTGGCCGGCACGGACGACTGGTCGCACTTTGCGCCCGCCTTCTGCTACGGCCCCTTCCAAGGCGAGCAGTCCCCGGAGACCCAGACCTTTCCCACGGACGAGCAGGTCCTCGCCGATCTCGAGATCCTCAACGACTTGTGCGCCACGATCCGGACCTACGGCGTCGACCCGGACACCGTGATGGAGCGGATTCCGGCGCACGCTGACACCAGGGGCCTGACGATCTACCCCGGTTGCTGGATCGACAACCAATCGTGGGACCAGACCCAGATCGACAGCCTCATAGCGGTCGGCAACAGCGGCCTTGCGAACATCGAGGGCCTCGTGGTGGGCAACGAGTTCCTCTACCGCCACCCGGCCAGCGCGGCCACGCTCATCGCCCGCGTCAACGAGGTCCGCGACGCGACCGGCCAACCCACCGGCGCCTCGGAGCAATGGCATGTCTGGCGGGACCACCCCGCATTGGCCGCCGCCTGCGATTTCGTCTTCGTGCACATCCACCCCTACTGGGAAGAGCAACAGATCGCCGCCGCCGTAACGCACGTTGCCGGGAAGTACGCCCTGATGCAACAGCTCTTCCCCGGCAAGCGGATCGTCATCAGCGAAACCGGCTGGCCGTCCGCGGGCAATCCCTTCGGCGCCGCCGTGCCCAGCCTCGCGAACCACCAACGCTTCATCCGCGAGTTCACCGCGTGGGCCAAAGGGAACGAGGTCGAGTATTTCCTGTTCGAAGCTTTCGACGAACCGTGGAAAGGCAAGTACGGCGTCGCCGAGCGCAGTTGGGGCCTCATGGACGAACACCGCCACGACAAGGGCGCGATCGCGGAACTGCTCGCCGGCCGCCTCGGGATCGGAATCGTCAACCCCGGCGCCGGCCGGCGCGTCGAGGTCGACCTCTTCGCGAAGTACCCGCACACCCTCCACGTTTCCCGCAACCTGCTCACCTGGGACAGTTTCCCCAGCCAAGCCCCCGGCCACGACCGATCCTGGTCCCTCTCCGACCCGCCTCTGGACGCCTATGCCGGCGGCCCGACCCTGTTCTTCAAGGCCACGGCCGCGGCGCCGTAGCCGGCGGGGGAATGGCCAGCGAGGCACGCCTCGGACCAGGAGTCAGGAAAGAGAATGGTGCGGGCTGACACCTGATCCCTGACACCTGACACCTCGGCAAAGCTCCTTCGACAAACCTTGACTCATTCGTTACGAGTTCTGGAATTCACAGACTCTGGAGGAACTGCTATCAACCCCGGCCCCGGGAAGGAAGCACCATCGGCATCGTGACCGAGTTCGCCCACGTGGCCGTGTCGAGCAGGTGGGTCATGGCCGGAGATCTCCCCACTCCCCGGGCGGAACAGGCTCGGGAGAGACCGCCTGCCCCGCCCCCAGGTGGGTGCCGGCCCCGACGTGACACGGAGGCCTCTCCAGCGGAAGGATCCGGAAATAGGGGCGCCCGCGATGCGTCACGAGAAACGATTCACCGGCGTGCGCCCTGCGCCCGAATCTCGAATCCCGCGCCAACTGGCGCAGCGTGATCGATTTCATGACAATCAACATGACAGACAAATCCTCCGCCGGCAAGCGGAGACGGAAGAAGCATGCCGACGCGATCATTCTTGATCTGTTCCCTGACAAAACACCGGTATTGTGTCCCGTAAGTAAAGTGCTCCACCATTTCAGAACTCAGGCATCCCACCGATGTTACTCAGCGTGAGAAACGCGACCCCGGTTGGCAGTCCGCGAGAGACTGGTCTCCGGCAGGAATTCCAAGGATCAACAGGAAAACACCCTTTGCTCGATATGAATATCAAGAGCATCTTGCCATTTTTCATCGTTCTCGCGATTTCCACGTGGCCGCCGGTTCACGCCGCAGGGGGACCGAAGGCGGCCGGCGCGGAGGCCGGGACCAATGAGGAGGCGCAGGCGAGAGCCGCCTGCGGTGCCGCCCTGAAGGCCGCAAGGGAGGCGGAAGCCGCGGTCGCTCCCCTGAAGGATGCCATGCAAAAGGCCGAAGGGGCCTACGCCAAGGCGAGCAAGACGGCCGATACGAAACGACAACAGGCCACCCGTGCGAAGAACCTTGCGGGTGAGCCGGGTGAAAAGGAACTGAGGCAGGCCGAGGCCAACGTGCCCGCCGCCGTCAAGGCCCTCGAGGACGCAACCCATGCCAAAGCCGCCTCGGAAAAGGCGTTGGCCGAAGCCCGGGCCGCCGCGCTCCCACTGCAGCAAGCTTACGAAGCGGCCGGGAAGGAGGCCGAGGAGGCCGAAGCCATGGCCAAGGCCGCCTCAGACGCGGCCAACAAGCTGGAGCGGGAAGCCGGAAGAGCCATGGCGAAAGCGACCGTCCTGCGCAGGGCGGCGGACGCCGCCAAGGCAGCCCTGACGAAGGGACGGCAACACAAACCGGCCCCGCCGGGCCAGTCCGGCACTCCCGCGCCGAAGCCGGCTGAATCCGGAATGCAGATGATGGCCGCCGGCGACGCATCGGCGGAGGCCAAGAACGAAGTTGCCACTGCCGCGGAGCAACCGGCCGACCTCGCCAAGGCGCTCCGGGATGCCGAGCAAGCCGCCCGAGCCGCGGCGAAAGCGGCCGGGGAGAAGCAGCAGGCCGCGGCCCGGGCCGCCGCCAGGCGCAAAGCGGCAGCAGATGCCGCCGCAGCGCTGGCTCAAGCGCGAAATCAGGAAGGGCAGCGAGCCAAGGCCCGAGCCACCGCCGCGCAAGAACTGACCAAAACGCAGGCGGGGAAACAATCGGCCGACAAGGCTCTGGCTCACATCAAGAAGCAGGTGGCGGCTGCCACCGTGGCCGCCGAGGCTGCGGAGCGGGACGCCCAAGCCGCCGAAGCCAAGGCCGGCCAAGCCCGTGCTGATGCCACCGTGCCGGACCCGGAGAAGAAGCAGGCCGCCGCCACCGCCGCCGCCAGGCGCAAGGCGGCCGAGGATGCCAAGGCCGCCCTTGGCGAAGCGCAGCAACGCGAGAAGGCCGCGCAGGCTGAGGCGACCGCCGCCGCGCAGAAGCTGACCAAAGCGCAGGCGCAGAAGACGGCCGCCGATCAGGCCCTTGCGGATGCCAAAGCGAAGGTGGCGGCCGCGACCACCACAAACAGGGCCGCCCGCGAAGCGGCCAGGGAACTCCTCGAACTGGACTCCGCCGGCAAGGAGGCCGCGGCGGCGGCCGCCGCCAAGCGCAAGGCGGCCAATGAGGCCAAGGCCGCTCTGGCCCCGAAGGCGAAAGCGCTCGAGCAAGCGCTGGCAAAGGCCAACGCCGCCGCGCAGGACGTGAAGAGGGCACAAGCGCGCAAGAAGCAGGCCGAAGAGGCCCTCGTGAATCTCAAGAAGCAAATCGCCGAGGCCAAAAAGACACACGCCGCGGACGAACAAGCCGCGGCGCAAGCGGAAGCCGCCGCGGCTCCGTTGAAGGCGGCGGCAGAAAAGGCCCGGGCGGCGTACGGGGCTGCCACAAAGACCGCCGCGGACAAGAGCGCCCTTGCCGAACAGGCCAAGGCCGCCCTCTACCGGTTGGTGGCCGCCAAACAAGTGCCGAAGCTCATGGAGAGTCCGGACCCGCCAAAGCCGGCCAACCGGATTGACGAGATCATCTTCAAGAATTTGCACTCGATGGGCATCAAACCGGCCCTCTGCTCCGACGCGGTGTTCATCCGCCGCGCCCATCTCGACCTGACCGGCAGACTGCCGTCCGCGGAAGAGGCCCGGGCGTTCATCACGAGTTCGGACGAGAACAAACGCGCCGCCCTGGTTGGGCGTCTCCTCGACCAGACCGCGCATGTCGACTACTGGGCGATGAAGTGGGGCGACATCCTCAAGATCAAGGCGGAATTCCCGGTCAAGCTCTGGCCCAATGCGGCGCAGGCCTATCACCGCTGGGTGTGGGAATCGATCGCCCGCAACAAGCCCTACGACCAGTTCGCCCGGGAACTGCTCACATCGAGTGGCAGCAACTTCCGCGTCGGGCCGGTCAACTTCTACCGCGCCATGCAGGACAAGACACCGGAAGGCATCGCGGCGTCCGTGGCGTTGGCGTTGATGGGAACGCGGGTTCACTCGTGGCCGGAGGAGCGTCGCGCCGGCATGGCCGTGTTCTTCTCGCAGGTTGGCTACAAGCCCACCAGCGAGTGGAAAGAGGAAATCGTCTTCTGGGATCCCCTTGACTCCACCGCGGTGGCTGGCAGCACCGCGCCCGGAACAGACGCGGTCGCCAAGGCGGTGACCGTCACCAACAAGATCCCCCAAGCCCTGGCCGAGCCGCTGTGCGAAAACAAGCCGCTGGCGGCCGTCTTCCCGGATGGCGCCAAGACGACCATTCCGCCCGGCCGCGATCCGCGGGAGGTGTTTGCCGGCTGGCTGATCCGGCCCGACAACCCGTGGTTCGCGAAAGCCATCGTCAACCGCACATGGGCGTGGGCGATGGGACGCGGCATTATCCACGAGCCGGACGACATTCGGCACGACAACCCGCCGGGCAATCCCGAACTCCTGGCCTGCCTG
>CAYPUM010000216.1:0-6741 GCA_964413545.1 uncultured Roseibacillus sp.
CATGATACATCGCCCCGGGAAACTCGATGCGCGGACTGCGGGGCATGAGAGGAGTGGATCAGGTACGGGCTAGTATTACAAGAATTATCACCTGACCCCTTATCCTCGGCCGGGAGCAGCGGCGATCGCGCAGCGGTGCGGGAAAGTGCACCTCGAAATCCGCTCTCGTCGCCCGCTATCGCTCACCGAAACGGCGGTCCAGAAGCCTGCCTCCTTTGTGACGACTTCCGGATTTCAAGGGCTTCAGGATGCCGGAGGCCGGATCTCGGCTTCCGTCACGGTGTTCAGGCGCCGGTTCCAGCGAGCGGCGCGGGCGAGGTTCCCTTGCAGGAGTTCGCCGAGAAAGGCGCAGCCGGCGGCCTCGGCGCTTGCTCTGAGCGACCATGATTCCGCGGCGGCATGGGCGGCGTCGAGATAGAATCCGCCGGCGAGGGCCGCCCGAGCTTTGCGCACCCGAGCGTCCGCAGCTTCGCGAATGCGCACCAGCATCTCCAGCTCGCAGCCGCAGCGCGGACAACGCGCCGCCTCGCGGCCCTCGGAATCCACCGGATTGACGCGCCGGCACGACGGGCAGGGAAACTCGTGAACGCTCATCAGTCTTCGAGGTAGAAGAGAATGTCTTCGAGCTGATCGGAGTGATCGCGAAGGGCGTCGAAATCACGCTCTTTGATGGCGTTCATGCTCTGCTCGAGAAGGTCCCCGATCTCCGCTTGATCGTCTCCGTCAAGGTCGGCCGCGATGAGGGCGTCGGCCCGTTTCCGGAGCTCCCTCGCCCGGCTCAATTCGCGATCATGATCGCTGCCGCCGGAAGGGGCTTCCCTCCCCTGCGGACCGCTCGTGTCCTCACCGAAGGCGGCGGAAACCCGCTGGCGTGCCTCGTCGAGGTCAAAGGAAGTCTTGGCGTCCTTGGTGTCGATGACGACCGACTTCGAGTGGCCGGTCTCCTTCTCGATGGCGGTGACCTCAAGAAGGCCGTTCAGATCGAGGGCGAACTGGCACAGGATGACATTGCCGGCGGGCGCGTCGCGCAGGTCCTCCACCATGAAATCGCCGATCGCGAGATTCTCCCCCGGCATCGTGGACTCCCCCTGGTAGACTCGCACCTCCACGCTTTCCTGGAAGTCGTGCATCGTTTGAAAAGCCTCGGAGCGGGTCGCAGGGAGAGGGGTTCCCCGGGGGATCAGCGGAACGCAGATCTCCTCGAACCGCTCCGGGTCAACGGCCGCCGTCGAAAAGGTGTGGGTGGCGATGTCGACCAGCACGGACCCGACCTCTTCTCCCGCGATGATCCCCCCCTGAATGGCGGCCCCAAGCGCCACGATGAGGTCCGGGTTCACTTCGGCGCTCGGAGCGCGTCTGAGGCATTCCTCGATCATGCGGTGCACGAGCGGGATGCGGGTCGAGCCGCCCACGAGCAGGATCTGGTCGACGTCGCGGGCCAGAACCCCGCCATCGCGCAAGGCGGCATGGAGGGCCTCCCATGTCTTCGAGAGAAGCGGCGCGACGAGTTCCTCGAATTCCTCCCGCGACACTTCGCGGTCAAGGTGGCTGTCAGGCGTGAGGAACTCTTCGCGGACGTTGGCGAAGGCATGGTCCGAGAGGCGGCATTTGGCGGCCTCGGCCGCGATCTTGAGCCGACGGCTGGTGCGGGGGTCTTCGAGGTCGAGCGGAGACTTGCCGGTCCAGCCCCCGGCAAGGAGTCCCACGAGGGCCTCGTCGAAGTCGTCGCCTCCAAGGTGGGTGTCGCCGTGGCTGGCCTTGACCTCGACCAATCCCTTCTCACAGAGCACGAGGGAGACGTCGAAGGTGCCGCCGCCGAGGTCGTAGACGATGATCGTCCGGCTCCCCTGACCCTGCAGGTTATATGCGAGGGCGGCCGCGGTGGGCTCGTTCAGGATGCGGACCGCATCGAGGCCTGCGAGCCGGGCGGCGTCCTGGGTGGCGCGGCGCTGTCGTTCGTCGAAGTAGGCCGGCACCGTCACCACCGCCTTGTCAACCGGTCGGCCGAGATGGCGTTCGGCTTCCTGCTTGAGGCGCTTCAGGATGAAGGCGGAGAGCTCCTCCGGCCGGTAGTCGCGATCACCGAGTCGCATGGGCAACTCGGAGCCCATGTGGCGTTTGATCGAGGCCACGGTGCGCTCCGGGGCGGCCGCAATCTGGTTGAGGGCGGCCCGTCCGACGAGCATCTCCCCCGAGGGACCCAGCCCGACGCACGATGGCATGGTGGGGCTGCCGTCGATTTCGATCAGGCGCGGGAGGCCGTCTTCGACGATGCCGATGGCGGAATTGGTGGTGCCGAGATCGATGCCGGCGATGATTTCCTTTTCACTCATGGGAGGCTGAGGCGTTGGCAACCCGGACTTCGGCGGGGCGGAGGCATTCCTCACCGAAACGGTATCCGGGAAGAATCTCCTCGGAGACGACCAGCGCGCCACCACCGCTCTCGCGGGCGGACTCGCGCCCGACCGCCTTCATGAAGTGCGGGTCGAACCGCTCGCCCGGGGCGGCGTCGATCCGCTCGACGCCCTCGCGGGCAAGAAGTTCGCGCAGATGGTCGTGAAGAATCGCAAGGCCCTCGGCCTGCCGCACCCAGCGTCCCCTCGAACCAAGCCGGGCCATCCAACCTCCTTCGGCCCCGGCGCGGGCGGCGGACTCGAGGCGTCCGATCCGGTCGATGATCTCGACCAGTAGCGATGCGATCCTGCGCGCGCCGACTGGCTGGGATTGGGCCTCCGCCGCCCCGGCAAGCCGTTCCCGCAGCTTCCCGCTGTCCTCGCGCATGCCTTCCAGAACCTCTCCGAACTTCGCGAAGGTCTCGGCGGCACGCCGGTTTCCCGCCCGCAGTTCGTTGCGCAAAACCGCAACCTCCTCGAAAAATGAATAGAGGCTCGGCGGCCCGGCGTCCGGCCCGGAGAAACCCTCAAGGGGCGGGTCGTCCGGCAACCGCCCCACGGCCTCGCCGCAAGCGTCGAGCAGGCGGCTCTTCCATTCCGCGCCGCCGGTCTCCTGTAAATGGCCGGGTGGTTCCATCAGGCGCGCAAAAAGGCATGAAAGTCGTCCTCGCCGGGCGGCTCTGGTTCGAGGTCCGCCCTCCAGTAAGCCGCCACCGCCTCAAGAGGAGAGTCAAATCGGTCGGAAGCGTTCCCGGCGAGGCCGATCTCGCGCTTCAGCCGGTCGTCCTCGGTCGCAATGGCGGCAAAGGCCTCGCTGATGAGCCGGAAGCGCTCCGGCTCGCGTTCCGGTGGATACCGGCGGATCGCGGCAAGGTAGGCCTTCCGAACCGTCTCGGTGTCGGCGTCAAACGGAACGTTGAGCGTTCGATAGGGGTGCATGAAGAATTTGTCAGAACGGGAGATCAAGCTGCGAGCCGCCCCGGCGGGGCCCGCTTCCCGAGCGGGTTCCCCCTCGGGGCCGTGATCCGGGCGGGGCCCCTCCGCACTCCTCGAGGAGGGTCTCGATCATGTCGGCGATGATCTCAGCCTGACGCCGGTCCACCCCCGCCTCGATCAGCTCCTCCACGCGTTCGTCATGGGAGAACTCGAAGAGCGCGTCAAGCATCCCTTCCGGCATGCCTTCGATTTCTTCTTCCAGAACGCCGTCGAGCCCGGCATCCGCGTCGAGAACGGCCTCCTCGGGGGGGGGCTCACCCGGCCGTCGGGCGCGCGCCTGCGGGAGCATCTCCTCGAAGCGCCGGATCGCCTCAAGGGCGTCGCGGTCGCCCCGCCTGACGGCCTCGGCCACGGCCTCCTGCAGTTGCGCGGGGGTGGGCGGCGGTCGTTGGCCGTAGATCCATGCCATGCACTGCAGATGGGGATCGCGTCGATCCTTCTTGAGCTGTTTCAAGATGATCTCGCCCGCGAGGTCCTCCCAGAACCGGCCGGCGTGTCTCATTTGCGTTACCAGTTGCAGCACGAGGCCGCGATCCTCACGCCGGAGTTTGCGAGCGGCGGCCCTTGCGTATTGCTCGATCCAGAACATCACCGGAATCGGCGCCGCACCGTCGAAATCCTTCTCGAGCTTCATCCAGAGCTTGAAGATCTGAAGAGCCTGGGACAACTCGGCCTCGCGCGGCGACGGGGCGGGCAGACGAACCGCGGGCGACGTGCTCCGGCCGCGCCGGGAACCCGCACCGAAAACCTCATGCTGCACCGCACGATAGAACTGCGCCACGTCGGGCGGGACATCCGACGCCGACTCCGCATACTTCTCCCGGGCCAGCGGCGCCTCGGAACCGTTGGCCAACTCTTCGAGAACCGACCACTGGATCAGGAGAAAGCCGCGCGATTCGTCAGGTCCAGGGTGGTGGGGCACCGATGCGAGAAGTTCCTCGAAAGCCCCGCGGCCTTTGGCGAGCTGAGCCTCTCCGCCCTTGCGAAAATGCGCCACCGCCTTTTCGCGCAAGCCTCGACGGATCTCGGCGCGGATGCCCGGGTCCACCGGGTCCAACTCGCGAGCCCGCCCGAGGTATTTGAGTCCCTTCGCATGAGCCTTGCGGTCGAGACATGCCCTCCCGGCCTCGAACAGCACCTCCTTCGAATCCGGAAAGCGCTTCGTCATCTGATCGAGCAGACGGTTGGCCTCCGAGCGCCGGCGCAATCGCCGGTAGACCGAGAGAAGCTTGAGCGGCGCGTCCTGAAACGACGGATCCGCGTCGATCGCCGCCTTGAGCGCCCGGATCGCCGGTTCGAACTCGGCCGGAGAGGGACTCATCGAACCCGGCCAGAATGGATTAACGATGAACTCTTCCGGTTCCTCGTGGAGGGCGCGCGCAAAATGACTCATCGCCACGAAGCGCGCGCTGCTGCCGAGGAGCCGTTCGCGGGAGTCGACATAGAGCGGC
Source organism: uncultured Roseibacillus sp. (assembly GCA_964413545.1). GTDB lineage: Bacteria > Verrucomicrobiota > Verrucomicrobiia > Verrucomicrobiales > Akkermansiaceae > Roseibacillus_B. The sequence continues at coordinate 4,841 of CAYPUM010000216.1, forward strand.
CAGAGAAGCTCGCCGATGCTGCGCTCCTCCCACCCGCCGACCATCTCCCGCAGAGCAGCGCTGCACACAAGATAGCTCTCGCAGCCCGGTTCCACCCGCCCGCCCAGCGGCAGCAACTTGAGCAGCGCCGGAATCCAGACATCCTTTTCCCTCCCCGTCATCTCCATGTCCGCCAGCTGAAAGAACCGCGTCAACTGGCCCCACGGGCTGACTTCCAGACAAGGGAAGGGCGCGCGCTCCCGCTTCAGGACGCGGTATGCGTCCATGAACCGTTTCGAGAGCCACCTCCCCTGGGCCGCCGGAAGCAACTTCGCGAGCACCGGCTCGCCGCTCAAGAGGCACGCCTCCGTAATGCGCCGCTCGTCAACCCCCTGCCAGTCCCCTTCCAGCACCTTGAACGCTCCGGACTTGCGAGCCGGAAGAGACCCCGGCGGGAGGCGCCGGAAACAACGCTCCGCCTCCCGGGGATCCGCCCGGTAGTATGCCGCGCACCCCCGCAGAAATAGCCGCCAATGCGCGAACGGCGACCGGCGTCCGATCCCTTGCAGCGCCGCTTTCATCTCGTCCCACTCGCCGCGGCAAAGGTGCGAAATCGCCTCGCAGACCGCCCCCGCCTGTTCCGCCCTTGCCAGCACAAGGGCGTCCGCCGCCTCGATCCGCTCCGCCTCGTCCCCGGACTCGACAAGCTCCGCCGCCGCCTCCGCCGCCGCCCCGGGCTCGCCAAGCTCGACCGCCGCCTTCGTCTGCAAGGCGCGGAGCTGCGAGGGTTCCGTTCCGATCTCCTCAAGGTGGTTCAGGAGTTGCCTCGCCTCTTTTGGCCGCCCCTCCGAAAGCGCCCGTTCAATGACCAGCAGGGTGACCTCGACGTAGCGGTCCCGGTAGCAATCCGGATCCAACTTGAAGAGCCGCCGGAATCCCTCCCGGGCCCGCTTCGGGTTGCCTTCCGCAAGCTGGCCCTCGGCCCGCCGCAGGACGACCTCCGGGTTGGCGGGAGCCTCAGCCGGTTTGCGGCGTTTGATTCTTCGCTTCTTGCGCTTGGCCACTGATCAGCGTGAGGATGGCGATGGGTCAGGCGGCTCGCCGGAACCTCCCCCCGGAACCTCCGCCCCACCCGCGTCTTGAGCGCTCGACCGTAACGTTTCCCTCCGCGACATCAATCAGAATCCCCGAGGACCAAGGCCGGTGTCGTCGAGGGGCTTCCGGCCACCGGGGCGGCCGAAGGATCCCGGCCCGGCGAAAGCACATGGCGTAGGGAACCACGCATGGAGATCTCTCGAAAGAACGCCCGCTCCCGGCGGGTAGCGCTCCTGCGCCGAGCCCCCCTCCCCACGGCGGCCATGCTACCAGAACCTCGAAGATCAACATCATGTCAAAAAAGGACCAAATCTCAATCACGCCCGGCGGCGAGTCGATCCCGCTTCCAACCGATGCGGATTACCCGGAGGAGTTCGCCCGCCTCGAAAAGCTGGCCGCCGAGGCCCGGGAGGCCGGACAGGAAGTGGTGGTCGTCATGGGCCTTGGATTCGTGGGGGCGGTCATGGCCGCCATCGTGGCCGACACCACCGGCCCCGACGGGAAGCCCGGCAAGTTCGTCATCGGCTGCCAGCGGCCCAGCACGCGGAGCTACTGGAAGATCCCCCTGCTCAATCGCGGGCAGTCCCCCGTCAAGGCCGAGGACCCGGAAGTCGATCCGATGATCGCACGCTGCGTCCTGGAGAAGAAAACGCTCGTGGCCACGTACAACAGCGACTGCCTCAAGCTGGCCGACTGCGTGGTCGTGGACGTCCAGTGCGACTACACCAAGAACGACCTGGGCAACATGAAGACGGGCGAGACCGAGATGAGCGCGCTCGAGGCCACGATGCTGACCATCGGCGAGAAGATCGAGCCGCACTGCCTCG
>CAYPUM010000217.1:0-6731 GCA_964413545.1 uncultured Roseibacillus sp.
GAACACCCACGCCAGAACCAGGCCGACAACAGCCAGGGCACCATCAACAACCTCCTCTTCGGAACGGCCCGGTTCGGATACTACGAAACGATCGGCGGCGGGTCGGGGGCGGGACCGGGATGGGACGGCCTCAGCGGAACTCACGTCCACATGAGCAACACATCGATCACCGATGCCGAGATCCTCGAGCGCCGCTACCCGGTGCGGGTGCGCGAGTTCGCGCTCCGCCGCGGGTCCGGCGGGCCGGGCCGCTGGCGGGGCGGCGACGGATTGGTGCGCGAGATCGAATTCCTTGCGCCGCTGACGGTGTCCCTTCTGACCCAGCGAAGGGTGTTGTCACCGCGGGGCCTCCGGGGCGGCGCCGACGGCACCCCGGGGCGGCAGACCCTCATGCGCCCCGACGGCTCGAAGGAGTCCCTTCCGCCCATCGCGACCTTCGAGGCGCAACCCGGGGACCGCTTGCGCATCGAAACTCCCGGCGGGGGAGGCTGGGGAACGGCCGGCAAGTGACTCCGCAGGTTTGAGGGAAGGGGCCTGTTGATTCGCCTTGACGGACGATAGCAGTGATAGCGTCCTCAGCGAGCTGCGCAAAGGAGAAAGGTGTGATGCGAAGGTAAGAAGCTGGGCCCGGTCCACGGTCGGCGAGCGGCATTACATCAGCGTCCTGTCTCTGGGCGAGATTCGGAAGGGAGTCGAGCTTCTGCGACGCAGATCGCCCGGGCAATGTCCTGCGTTTGAACGTTGGTTGAAGGCGCTGAAGTCGGACTACGCCGCGGATATTCTGCCCGTCACTGAAGAGATTGCGGACCGTTGGGGACGCATGATGGCTTCCCGGGTCCTTCCGATTGTCGACGGCATGCTCGCTGCGACCGCGGAGGAGTTCAACCTGACCATGGCAACCCGCAACACCGGCGATTTCACCGCCACCGGAGTGCAATTGGTGAATCCCTTCGAGTGATTCCCCTTGCGGCGCGGGGGGCTCAACCGGAGTAGCTTCCGAGGACTTTCAGGTAGTTGGCGCGCTCGTATGCGGTGGGGTTGGTGACGTGATCCTGGGACATGGCGCCCCGCATCTGCTCGACCGAGGTGTAGTCGTTCTCGTCCATCCATGTCTTCATTTCGTCGAGCATCGAGGAGATGCGGTCGAACCCGCGTTCGAGGAGTTCGCTGGTCATCATGGCGACATGGGCGCCGACGAGGACGGACTTGATGACGTCCCGGGAGGTGTGGATGCCGCTGGTGAGGGCGAGGTCGGCCTCGAGTCGCCGCGAGATCAGGGCGATCCACCGGAGCGGCAGCTTGAGTTCGTCGCTGGTGCTGAGCTTCAGGTCCGGAACCACCTCGAGGTCGTCGAGGTCGATGTCGGGCTGGTAGAAGCGGTTGAAGAGAACCACTCCCTTGGCGCCGGCATGGACGAGCTGCCTGCAGAAGTTGGCCGGGGCGGTGAAGAACGGGGAGATCTTCACGGCCACGGGCAGTTTGGTGGCGTGGCACACCGCACTGACGACCTCGATATACCCTTCCTCGACCTCGCTGCAGGTCAGGTCGGGATCGACCGGGACGTTGTAGAGGTTGAGTTCGAGGGCATGCACGCCCGCGGACTCGATCTTCTTGGCGTAGTCGACCCATCCGCCGATGGAGGCGCCGTTGAGGGAGGCGATGATCGGGACGCGCACGGTCTTGACGGCTTCCCGGAGGTGTTCGAGGTAGACCTCGGGGCCGATCTGGGGGGCGCCGTAGTTCGGGATGTAGTCCATGGCCTCGGCGAAGGCGTTGACGCCTTCCTCGAGGACCGCGTCGAGCATGTGGCTCTCGCGTTCGATCTGCTCCTCGAAGAGGGAGTGCATGACGATGGCGCCGATGCCGGCTTCCTCGAGGTGCTGGAGGTTGCTGAGCTTGCGGGCCAGCGGGGAGGAGGAATGCACGATCGGGTTGGCGAGTTCCAAGCCGAGGTAGGTGGTGGTAAGGTCCATGACGGTGGTGTGGGGCTGGTGGTTCAGACTCCGGCGAGCTGGGTGAAGTGCCTGTAGCGTTCTTCGACGACCTCCTGGGCGCGTTTCAGATATGCCTCGGCGGCCTCCGGGGAGGCCTTCATCAACATCCGGTACCGGTTTTCCTTTTCGTGGTATTCCGAGAGCGGGACCTTGGGCGCCTTCGAGTCGATCTGGAGCGGGTTTTCGCCCCGCGCGCGACGCCGCGGGTCGTAGCGGTAGAGGATCCAGTGACCGGAGTCGACCGCGAGCTGTTGCTGGGTGAGGCCCTTGGTCATGTCGATGCCGTGCGCGATGCAGTGGCTGTAGGCGAGGATGAGGGAGGGGCCCTCGTAGGACTCGGCCTCCTGGAAGGCCTTGAGGCACTGCATGTCGCTGGCGCCCATGGCGACCTGCGCGACGTAGACGTGGCTGTAATCCATGGCGAGGAGGCCCATGTTTTTCTTGACGGTGGGTTTTCCTCCGGCGGCGAACTTTGCGACGGCGCCGAGCGGAGTGGCCTTCGAGCTTTGTCCGCCGGTGTTCGAGTAGACCTCGGTGTCGAGGACGAGGATGTTGACGTTGGCGCCGGTGGCCATGACATGGTCGACGCCGCCGTATCCGATGTCGTACGCCCAGCCGTCGCCGCCGACGATCCAGACCGACTTGCGGGCGAGGAAGTCCGCGACCGCCAGGAGGCGTTTGGCGCGGATGTCATCGATTCCGGCGAGCTTCGCCTTGAGGGCGGCGATGCGTTCGCGCTGGGCGTCGATGGCGGAGGCGGTGTCCTGTCTGGCGTCGAGCAGGGCGGCGGCGAGGTCGTCCCCGATCTGCGGGGCGAGTTCCTTGACGAGGCGGCGCGCGAAGGCGCCCTGCTGGTCGAGGGTGAGCCGCATTCCGTATCCGAACTCGGCGTTGTCCTCGAAGAGGGAGTTCGACCACACCGGACCGCGGCCGTCGGGGTCCTTGCACCACGGGGTGGTGGGAAGATTGCCGCCGTAGATCGACGAGCACCCGGTGGCGTTCGCGACGAAGCACCGGTCGCCGCAGAGTTGCGACATGAGCTTCACGTAGGGGGTCTCGCCGCAACCGGCGCAGGCGCCGGAGAACTCGAAGTAGGGGGTCACGAGCTGGATGTCCTTCGGCGCCTTGAGCTTGAGTTCGGCCGCCTCGGCGTCGCTCAGGGAGAACTCGGGGAGCTTCGTGAAGAAGTTCCAATTCTCGCGTTCGGCATCGCGGAGGGGCATTTGGGGGGCCATGTTGATGGCCTTGCGGCCGACGTTCGAGCGGTCCTTGGCGGGGCAGACCTCGACACAGAGGGCGCAGCCGGTGCAGTCTTCGACGGCCACCTGGAGGGTGAACCGCCTGCCGGGCAGTTCGCGCCACTTGGCGTCGGCGCTCTTGAAGGCCGGGGGGGCGGACTCGAGGGCCCCGGGCTCGTAGACCTTGCCGCGGATGACCCCGTGCGGGCAGACCAGCACGCACTTGCCGCATTGGATGCAGATGTCCTCCTCCCAGACCGGGACTTCGAGCGCGATATTGCGTTTCTCGTATTTCGTGGTGGCGGTCGGGAAGACGCCGTCGACCGGGAAGGCCGAGACCGGCAGCAGTTCGCCCTCGCCGGCAAGGATGCGGGCCGTGACCTCCCGCACGAACCGCGGGGCGTCCTCCGGCACGATCGGGAGAAGTTCCTCCTGTTTGGTGACCTTGCCGGGGATCTGCACCTCGTGGAGGTTGGCGAGCGAGGCGTCCACCGCATCGTAGTTCATCTGGACGATGGCGTCGCCGCGCTTGCCGTAGGTCTTCTTGATGGCGTCCTTGATCATGCGGATCGCCTCGTCGGGTTCAAGAACGCCCGCCAGCTTGAAGAAGCAGGTCTGCATGATGGTGTTGATGCGGGCCCCCATTTTGGTTTCGCGGGCGATCTTGTAGGCGTCGATGACGAACAGCTTGAGGTGCTTTTTGATGATCTGGTCCTGGACGCGGGCCGGGAGGTGGTCCCACACCGCGTCGGGTTCGTAGACGCTGTTGAGGAGGACGCTGGCGCCGTCCGCCGCCATCCTGAGACAGTCGTATTTGTCGAGGAAAGTGAACTGGTGGATCGCGACGAATTCCGCCTTTTCGATGAGGTAGGGCGAGGCGACCGGGGAGGTGCCGAAGCGGAGGTGGGAGATCGTCTGGGAGCCGGACTTGCGGGAGTCGTAGACGAAATACCCCTGGGCGTTGAGGCCGGTGCCGTCGGCGATGATCTTGATGCTGTTCTTGTTGGCGCCGACGGTGCCGTCGGCCCCGAGGCCGAAGAAGACGGCCCGGGTGATATCTTTCTTCTCGATGCGGAAACCATGATCGTAGTCGAGGCTGGTATGGGTGACGTCGTCGTTGATGCCCACCGTGAAGTGGTTTTTCGGCTGCTCCCTTGCGAGTTCGTCGAGGACGGCCTTGGCCATGGCGGGGGTGAATTCCTTCGAGGAGAGGCCGTAACGGCCGCCGATGACGCGGGGGCGGTTGCCGTTGAGTTGGGCGGCCTCGGCGTAGGCGGTGACGACGTCCTGGTAGAGCGGCTCTCCGGTTGCGCCGGGTTCCTTGGTGCGGTCGAGAGCCGCCACCGCCTTTACGGTGGCAGGCATGGCGTCGAGGAAGTGGCGGACCGAGAAGGGGCGGTAGAGCCGCACGATGAGCGCCCCGACCTTCTCGCCCTTGCCGGCGAGGTAGCGCACCGTCTCGGCGGCGGTCTCGGCGCCGGAGGCCATGATGACCATCACCCGCTCGGCGTCGGGCGCGCCGACGTAGTCGAAGAGGTGGTATTGGCGGCCGGTGAGTTCCGCGAGCTTGTCCATCTCGCCCTGCACGATGTCGGGGACGGCGTCGTAGAAGCGGTTGCAGGCTTCGCGGGCCTGGAAGAAGGTGTCCGGGTTCTGGGCGGTGCCGCGCACGCTGGGGGCGTCGGGGGTCATGGCCCGCTCGCGGTGGGCCTGCACCGCTTCCTCGTCGATCATGGCCGCCACGTCGTCGTCGCTGACCTGCTCGATCTTCTGGACCTCATGGGAGGTGCGGAAGCCGTCGAAGGCGTGGAGGAACGGCACCCGGGACTTGAGGGTGGCGGCATGGGCCACGAGGCCGAGGTCCATGCACTCCTGGACGTTGCACGAGAAGACCTGCGCCCAGCCGGTCTGCCGCACCGCCATCATGTCGCTGTGGTCCCCGAAGATCGAGAGGGCATGGGTCGCAAGGGAGCGCGCCGCCACGTGCACCACGCAGGGGGTCAGCTCGCCCGCGATCTTGTACATGTCCGGGATCATCAGGAGGAGTCCCTGGCTGGCGGTGAAACTGGCCGAGAGCGCCCCGGTCTGGAGGACGCCATGGATCGCCCCGGCCACGCCGGCCTCGCTCTGCATCTGGACCACATCCGGAACCTGGCCCCAGACGTTGGGGATTCCGAAGGCGGTGTATTCGTCGCAGGACTCGGCCATCGGCGAGGATGGAGTGATGGGGTAGATGACGATGACTTCGGAAGCCCGGTAGGCGACGTGCGCCGCCGCTTCGTTGCCGTCGATGGCGACCAGTTTTCGGCTCATGGATGGTGGTGGGATTGGTGATTCGAATTCGATGGGCGCCGGTGCGCCGGCAACATGGATTTGACGCATGCGCGTTGGGGGGATGAATCGCTGGCGGTGTTGGCGAGCCATCGAGAATCAATCGATTCACTCAGCTTCGCCGCCTTGCCAGCCCTCCATTCTCCAGCGCGATCATTCGTCATCTCCGCGGTGACAGAACGCCGGGGCCCGATGGCTGAGCGCCACTCTAGGCCGCAAAATGCCTCTCGGCTCCGCAGAATCGACGGAACCCTGCGCGCCAACTGCTCGCCAGTGCCTGCGGCTGCGTTTCGGAGCGCATTTCCGCGTGAGTCTTGACGAGCCGGGCGGGCTGTCGAGGATTCGGGCTGTGAGTTCCCGCCGGAAAGGAACGCCCGGTTCGCGCGGTGCGGCTCGGAAGAACGAGGGGCCCGGTCCGAATCGGCGGCCGGAAGAGGGCATGCCGTGGACCGGCAGAGTCCTCGGCATCGTCGCGGTGGTCGCGTATTTGTTCTGGGTCGTCACGAGGAAGCCCGGCACGCCCACGAGGCCCTCCTCGGCGTGATGCCGAATGAGGCCGACTACTACAGGGGCGCCGCCGAAAGCCGGGCTGCCGCCGGGGAACCGGCCGCCGGGCTCGACATTCTCAAGAGGGGCCTCGAGGAACCCGATCTGCGCAAGGAACTGCTCCTGCCCGCCGGGCTTTTCGCGGAGCGGGCCGGCGAAACGACCCTTGCGATCCGTTTGCTCGAGGAGCGCGCCGCACTCGACCCTTCCCTCCCGGAGGTGCATTTGCACCTTGGTCGTCTCCTCATCGAGTCAGGGGAGGATGTGGCGCGCGGACGGAGCGAAGTCAGGCGGGCCGTCGACTTGAAGCCGGCCTTGAAAACCGATTCAAGGGTCAGGCGGTTGCTGAGGTCCCCCGCGTCATCCTCGCCCGCGCAGTCGGGATAGGGAATGTGGATCTGCCGGGAGCGCCGGCCGCGCCTTGACGGCGGCTTTCCGACATTGGCATTGACCGGCCGTCGCCCGGACGAGCGTCACTTGCCTTCGATCGCGAGCAACTCGATCTCGAACACGAGGGTCTCGTTGGGGCCGATGGCGGAACCGGCGCCGTTCTTCCCGTAGGCCAGCTCGGAAGGAATGACGACCTTCCATTTCGAGCCGGTCGGCATCAGTTGCAGGACTT
>CAYPUM010000218.1:0-6713 GCA_964413545.1 uncultured Roseibacillus sp.
GGGGGGGGGGGGGGGGGGGGGGGGGGGGGGGGGGGGGTTTCCAATCGGGGTGGGGCGTGGCGAGGATTCGGCGGTGCCAGAGGTGGACGGTCTGGCGGGCGGATTGGTCCGCGAACTCCCAGCCGGCGGGGATGTGGAATTCGTCCGCCATGGCACGGGCCTTGAGATAGATCTCGAAGGAATCGGGGGTCACCCAGAAGCGGAAATATTGGCGTTCGGCGCGGGCCGTGGCGCGGAGGCGCCACCATGTTGATTTCGGGTTGGCGAGTTGTGGGGCGGATTCGCCGCGGCCGTCTTTCGGGAAGCAGTCCGCGTAGACATGTCCGTTGTGGGCGAAGCGGAACTCGAAGCGGTAGTCGGGGTGGCTGTTTTTCAGGGTATCGAGGAATTTGCGGAGTTTCTCCCGGTCGTAGCGTTTCGGATCTTCCTTCGAGAGGAGGCGCCGCTGCGGTTTCACCCTCGAGGCGAGGTGATTGAGGATGGCATCGTGGTCGAAGCGGAGGAGGCGGTTTCCGGAGGCGATGAAGCGCACTTCGACGGCGTCCTTGTGGGGGAGGCGCGGGTTCGGGAGGCGCACCAGTTCCGGGTTTCGTGCCCGGGCGCGGGCTTGCCCGGTGGCGAGTTTTTCGCGGACCCGGGCCAGCTCTCCGGCGGTGTCGTGGTGTTGTTTTTTCAGGTCTTGGACGGTTTTATCGAGGGCGGCGAGCTGCGATTCGATTTCGCGTGCGGTGTCGGCCTCGCGGCGGGCGGACGCGGCGCGTTGTTCGAGCTCCCGCACTCTGTTGCGGAGTGAGGCGAGTTCGCGGGGATGGGTTTCGGGGGGGGAGCGGAGTTCATCGAGGCGCCGGCGCTGTTCCATTTCCTTGTTTCGGAGTTCCTGCATCATCGCGACGGAGACCTCGGGGAGATTCTGGCGGATGCGTCTGGCGGCGCTTGTGACGTTCATCTGGGTCACGATCAGGACCACGATCAGGATTCCCACCACGTTGGTCATGGTATCGAGGAGGGAGTCGAGGCTCCCGGGGCCGGCGGAGGGCTGTCTTCTTCTGCGTGGCATCAGCGGACGCGATGGAACTCGCGGAGGTCGATTTCTCCATCCCCCGGCAGCGGCACCTTGCTGGTCACCGCGCCGGCCTTGCGGGCGGTGCTCTCGGCGGCGAGAAAAGTCGAACGTCCCTCGGCCCGGACGAGGAAGACGATGATGCGGTTGTCCTTTGCGGCGACGAAGTCGACCACCTGCTTGTAGTCCTTGTGGTTTGCGATGGCGCGGTGCGGGATCTCGACCTGTCGCGAGGGGCTGTGGATGGTGATTTGCTCTTTCTGCGCCTCGACGAAGACGGGCGCGGCCTTCCGGTAGTAGGAAGAGGTGGACAGGATCCGCAAGGGGGCTCCCCGGGCGAGCATTACCGCCAGTTCGCCGAGCTTCCTGCGTCCCTCGGCCAGCTCTGCGCGGAGTGATTGCAGTTGTTTGTCGAGTTCGCGGGTTTGTTTTTCGAGGGCGGTTTTGCGGCGTTTTCGTTCCGCCAGCTTTGCCGCTTCGGTCATGGCGGCCTTGATTTTGTTTTCGAGGGTGGTCGGTTTGATGCGGAGGGTGGCGAGTTCCGCGGCGGCGCGGCTGGTGCGCTGCAGCTCCACCTGCCGCCGGGCGATTTCGCGGGCCCGCTCGTCCATCGTTCTCTGGAGCGCGAGGTAGTCTTCGGCGCGCGCGATGTCTTCGTCCTCCCGCCCCTGTAGCAGGGAGGCGAGGCTGAGGGCGGTGATGATCAGGGTGAGCGCGCCGATCAGGCACGCCAGGACGCTGAGGAACGGGAAGAGGGACACCTCGGTTCCCGCGGCGCGGGATCTAGCCATGGCGGCGCCTCCCTTCCGTGCGAGCGGATTTCGTCATCATCGGAACCATCGCCGTTTCTTTTCGATCTTCACCTGTTTTCCGTCCAGCTCGCGCAGGACTTTGTTCAGTTCCTTCATGCCGTCGGAGAGCACCTGGAACGAGTGTGAGACGCGCGCGGCGGTTTGCTGGAGGGTGTTGGCGGCCTCGGTTTCGAGGTTCTCGGTGAGGCCTTTCATCCTTGCGGTGATGACTTCCTTCTGGGTTTCGATGGCGCTGGTGGTGCGTTCGACGAGTTCGACCTGGCGGGCCTGGCCTTCGGCCATGGCCTGCTGGATGGCGCGGAGTTCGAGGAGGAGGTTCTGCTGTTCCCGGGCGAGGGCCGGGGCGAGGGCGTTGACGAGGGCGCGGGTGTTTTCGGCCACCTTGGTTACGCCTCCGGCGTCGCTGAGGCGTTTCAGGAGGTTTTCGAGGCAGTAGGCGTCGACGGCGCCGAGGAGGTCCTCCTCCGCTTTCTGCATTGCGCTGGCGGGGAAGCTGAGGATGATGCTCATGACGAGGGCCACCAAGGTGGTGTCGAAGGCGACGCCCAATCCTCCCGTGACCGCGTTGATGGATTCCATCAGGCGGCCCATGTCCTCGGCGCCGGTGGTGTCGGCGGAGAATCCCGCGATGGCTTGCGAGATCCCGAGGACGGTTCCGATGAATCCGAGGATCGGGATGGCCCAGACGAAGACCCGCACGATGGCGTAGCTTCCCCCGATGGCGGCCGAGTCGATGTCGCTTTGCATGCTCATCATGCTGGCGACTTCCGGGTTGCTTTCACGGGCCTTGAAATGGTCGAGACCCCGGCGGACGCGCTTCAGCATGTAGCTGCCGGCCAGCTTTTTCGGGAGAGTGGCGCCGTGGGCGATGAAGGCGTCCACGTTTTCGGGCGTGATGACCTCCCCGATCTCGAGAGGCAGGACGTCCACCATCAGGGCGATGCGCTCGACCCGCAGGCGGAGCCACTTCAGGAAGAGGATGCCGCCGGCCCAGCCCATGAAAGTGACCAACGCGAACGGCACCCAGCCCCGCGCGAGAAAAAGGTCGGCGAAATAGGCCCCATGGAACGGCACGAGGAGCAGCAGGAAGAGCATGGCCGCCCCGAGTCCGAGGGCGAGGCCCAGCCACAGTTCGCGAGCGCTTTGGCTTTCCCATGCCTTGCCCGGCGTTCCTCCGCCCGGCGCTGTTTTCTGTTGCGGGGTGGCGGCGCCGGCCGGGGCCTGACCGAAGAGGCCGGGGACGGTGAACTTGGCCCCACAGAGCGGGCACTTTCCCTGCGTGCCGGCTTGCCGCGGCTGAGCCATCAGGGCCTGGCCGCAGGAAGGACAATCGAACCGCATGCGGGGATTGCACCGTCCAATCTATCCAAGGTCAATCGCCTACCTCGAACACACCGCGGAGGATTTTGAGGCGGATATGACCGTCATGACCGCCGATCCGGAACGGGGCGGATTCGGAGGTGGTCTTCTGCTTGCCGTGAAGCGCTACGAATTGTCGAACTTCTCGCCGTATTCGCGGAGCATGTCGAGGCTGGAGGCCTCGGTCTTGATGACCTTGCCGTCGAGCTTGATGCGGGCGACGCAACCGATGAGGCTGTCGCGGCTTCTTTGTGATGAGGTGCTAACTGCACCTCCGCCACCTCCACATCATGTCGAGCCGACGCGGCCGGTGACCTCTCCTTCCTTGCGGTAGCTTTCGAGGGTGACGCCCTCGGTTGCGATGTTTTCGTCGCTGTTGCCGGGGAGGACGGAAATGAGGTGGGTGCCTTGTGTGGTGGCCACCGTGCCGGGGCCGTTGACGGCATCCTTGCGGTATGCGACGATGTATTCCACCTCGATGTTTTCGAAGAATTCCGGGGAGTAGTTGCGCAGTTCGATCAGGAAGGCGGCGTCGTAAGTGGATCGGCGCTCCTTGCCGGACTTGTTGGAGCCCGTCTTTTCGATGCTCTTGCTGAAATCCACGCGGAAGGCGCCCGCCGCCTCCAATTGGGCGGAGCGGGTCTCGACGTATTCGCGGTCTTCGTCGGAGAGGAGGTCGACCTTGAATCGGACCGGCCGCATGGTGGACTTTTTCTGGGCCGTCACGATCTGTTTTTTCGCATCGTAACTTACGAGCCGGCCGACGAAGGTGCGGTCTCCCTCGGCGCTTTCGAAGACCTTCCATTCGGTGGTGGCGGAGGCGATCGCCGTAAGGAAGGCGATGGTCGAGATGAAAAGGACTCTCATGGTGCCGGGTGAGGAGGGTCGTCTGGGGACACGCCCGTTGGATGAGTATGCGGAGAGCTTCGGGTGGTTGCGTGGATTGTCAAGTCAATACGGAGCTCGATGGGGGTCCGATTTGTGTCCATTGGCACGAGGCCGGGGGGGGCAGGGGTGTTGCTCTCAGAGGCGGTCGAGGATCCAGCGGTATTCGCGGGTGATCTGGTCGACGAGGGGGGATTGGAGGTCTTCGGGGAGGACGGACCATGTGTAGGTTTCGATCTCGAAGTGTGAGCAGAACCCGGGGTGGTCCCGGCGGTATGCGAGGACGTCGGCGACGTGGGTGCTGGTGGACTGGAGCGGCGGGGCGGGTTCGGCGTAGAGGGGGATGTGGAAATGAATGCGGCCGGCGGTTGCGGGTGGCAGATTCCGGTTTTCAATGTGCAGGGAAGAGAGGTAGTCCGGCAGATCGGGGTGGCGGACGAGGCGGTTTTCGTGGTTCAGGATGACCTGATGGAGGTAGGTGGGTTCGTCGAACGGGGCGAGCGTCCGGGGGGCGGCGGGGTTGGACGGATCGAAGGCGAGGGCGTTGGAGAGGTGGATCTTGCTGAGGCGGAGGCCGGCGCGGCGGAAGGCATCGAGAGAGGTCCGGCAATCGTCGAACTCGACCGCGAAATGGCAGGTGTCGTAGTTGATGCCGAGGCGGCGGCGGAGGAGGCCGGGATCGGCGGAACGGTCGAGGAGGCGTTCGAAGAAGGCGAGAGTCCCGGCGGTGTTCTCGAAGTGGCCGAGCGGTTCGGGTTCGAGACCGAGGTGGAGGTCGCACCCGTTGCGTTCCGAGAGGTCCTCGATGCGGCGGGCGCAGGATTCGAGGTTCTCGAAGATGAGATGCTCGTCGGCCTGGAATGCCTTGAAGGAGCCGGGGAGAGTCGAGACCGACCCCTCGACGCCGTCGGGGACGAGCCGGGCGATGATCTCGAAGAGCCGGTTGGTATAGGCGAGGCGTTCGGGGGTGGTCCAGTCGGGCCGGTAGACGTCTTCCTTGACGCGGGTGTGATGGAAGGCGCCGTAGGGGAATCCGTTGATGGTGAAGACGTAGCAGTTTTCGCGGTCGAGCCACGACCGGAAGGCGTCGAGGCATCCGGCTTCGAGAAGTTCGGCGGCGGCGCGGGCCGAAAGGCGCAGGCCGATGGCGTAGGGGGACGCGCCGGAGACGCCGCGTGTCAGGTGGCGCGTGTCGCGTGGTGGCTGGCGCGCGTCGAGGCGGTCGCGGACCGCGAGAGTGTAGTGGTTGAGGACCCCGAGTGTTTCCTCCCAGGATTCGGCCGGGTGGATGTTGGTGCAGTATGCGAGGTGGTGGTCGTGATCGAGACGCACATCATGAGTAAGCGGCGGAGACCGGGGATCTTGCGTTGATTGTCAATCGAGGCTTGCCTCGCCAGAGCAGTTTCAGAATCGCTGTGGCAGTTGGAAGTTGGGGGACTGGGAGAGGAAGGTTCTGGGGTTGTCGAAGATGACCTTCTCGATGAGGGTCCAGTCGTGGTGGCGCTGTTTCATTTCGAGGGCGCACTTCGGGACGGCGAGGGGGTCGGAGACGCCCCAGTCGCAGGCGGAGTTGATCCAGATGCGCTCGGTGCCGAAGGTTTCGAGGATGTCGACGGCGCGGGAGTGGCTGCACTTGGTTTCCGGGTAGAGTGTCATGCCGGCCCAGAATCCGGCATCGAGGACGAGACCCGCGGTGTGCTCCTCGATGTGGTCGATGATGACGCGGTCGGGATTGGCGTTCAGGTTGCGCAGGCTGTCGAGAGTGAGGCGGGTCCCCTTGAGTTTGTCTTCGAGATGGGGGGTGTGGATGAGGATGAGGAGGTCGTGATCGAGGGCGAGTTGGACGTGTTCCTCGAAGATGGCGAGTTCATTTTTCGTGTTCTTGTTGAGTCCGATTTCGCCGATGCCGAGGACGGTGGGGCGGTCGAGGAAGTCGGGGATGACGGCGAGCACCTCGCGAGCGAAGGCGGCGTCGTCGGCTTCCTTGGGGTTGATGCAGAGCCAGCAGAAATGCGCGACGCCGAACCTGGCGGCGCGGTTGGGTTCGTATTCGGAGATCTGGCGGAAGTAGTCGCGGAAGCCTTCGGGGGAGCCCCGGTCGTATCCGGCCCAGAAGGCGGGTTCGCAGATGGCTTCGCAACCGGCGAGGGCCATGGCTTCATAGTCCCCGGTGGTGCGGCTCACCATGTGGGCGTGGGGCTCGATGTAGCGCATGGGGGGATTCGCGGTGCTACTTGATGCGGGCTGCGACCTTGGCGGGGTATTTGAGCAGGTCGCGGACCTCTTTGGGGTTCATGGCTTCGACCGTTTCGGCCTCGACACCGAGGGCGATGAGGCGCTTGCGGTGTTCGAGCTGGCGGCGGGTTTTGGCGGCGCCGCCCTTGCGGGGGCGGGTCAGGCGCGTTTTGTTGTATTTTCTTCCTCGAGGCATGGCGGATCTGGGATGAAGAGTGCGGGAGGGACGGGATAGGACGGTCGGGGGTTCTGGTCAACCCGATTTGGGGGCGATGTGCAGCTCGTGGCGGGGGGCGGCCACGTTGATGGAGGACGCGGGCGGGAGGGGTCGCAGATCGAGGTGCGCATCTACCCCGAATCGG
>CAYPUM010000219.1:0-6698 GCA_964413545.1 uncultured Roseibacillus sp.
CCACCTCCGCTCCCTCGGCGCCATGCGGGCCTGTCTCACCACCGAACTCGGCAAGGAGGAAGCGGTGGCGGCCGCCCTCGCAGCCCCCTCCATGGCCGGCATGGACTACGTGCACGAGGTCACTTCCCCCGCCCCCTTCCGCTGGGAAGAGGAGTCCCGCTCATGGAATATCCCCAACCCGGCGGCCGGCCGCACCGGCACCTACTCCGACTTGCCTCCGCCCAGCTACCGCGTCGTGGCCTACGACTTCGGGGTGAAGTTCAACATCCTGCGCCTCCTCCGGCAAAACGGCTTCGAGGTGGAGGTGGTGCCGGCGCACACCGCCGCCCAAGACGTCCTCGCCCGTGACCCGGACGGGGTCTTCCTCTCGAACGGACCCGGCGACCCCGCGGCGCTGGAATACGTCCATGCCGAGATCCGGAAACTCATCGGCCGCAAGCCGCTCTTCGGCATCTGCCTCGGCCACCAGATTCTGTCGCACGCCTTCGGCGGCCGCACCTTCAAGCTCAAGTTCGGCCATCGCGGCGGCAACCAGCCCGTCAAGGACCTGCGGAGCGGAACAATCGCCATCACCTCGCAGAATCACGGCTTTGCCACCGATCCCGACGGCCTCCCGCCCGGCATCGAGATCACCCACCTCAACCTCAACGACCAGACCATCGAGGGAACTCGATCTACTAAAGATCCGGTATTCTCGGTGCAGTACCACCCCGAAGCCGCCCCCGGCCCGCACGACGCTTCCTACTTCTTCGGGGAGTTCGCGCAGCTCATCGAACAATCCCGGTAACGTCCCCCGGACGCCGCAACGCCCCGGCGAAGCGCTCCCTCCCGGCAGCAACCAGCAGTCCCTTCATGAACACCGCAATCACAGGCCTCCAGTGGGGCGACGAAGGAAAGGGCAAAATCGTCGACTTCATCACCCGGTCGGCCAACTTCGTGGTCCGCGGCCAGGGCGGCAACAACGCCGGCCATACCGTCATCGTCGGAGGAACAAAATACGTCCTGCACCTCGTCCCGTCCGGAATCCTCTGGCCCGGCAAGGTCAACGTCATCGGCAACGGCGTCGTGATGGAACCCCTCGGCCTGGTCCGCGAAATCCGGGAACTCGAAGAGAAAAACGTCGCCGTCACCCCGGACAATCTCCTCCTCTCGGACCGCGCCCAGGTGGTTCTCCCCTACCATCGCGGCCTCGACTACGCCCAGGAACGCGCCCGCGGCCCTTATCCGATCGGAACCACCGGCCGCGGCATCGGCCCCGGGTACGCCGACAAGGCCTCCCGCCACGGCCTGCGACTGGCCGACCTCCTCGACGAACAATTCGCCGCCACCCTGATCGAACTCCGCCTCGAGGACGCCAACCGGACCCTCCGCGCCGCCGGTTTCGACACCTGCGACCCCGGAACCATCATTGCGGAGTTGCAACCCGCCCTCGAACGCCTCCGGCCCCACATCACCAACACCATCCCCGTCCTGCACGAAGCATGGCGCGCCGGCAAAGACATCCTCTGGGAGGGCGCCCAAGGCACCCTCCTCGACATCGATTTCGGAACCTACCCGTTCGTAACCTCCTCGAATACCACCGCCGGAGGCGCCTGCACCGGATCCGGCCTCCCCCCGACCGCCGTCGACCGCGTGGTGGGCGTCTGCAAGGCCTACACCACAAGGGTCGGAGGAGGCCCCTTCGTGACCGAAGACGGTCCGCTTTCCCATTACCTTCACAGCCTCGGGCGCGAATTCGGCGCCACCACCAACCGCAAACGCCGCTGCGGATGGCTCGATTCCGTCCTCCTCCGCTTCGCGTGCATGGTCAACGGCGTCACCGACCTCGCCGTCACCAACCTCGACGGGCTCGACTCCCACGACGAAATCCTCATCTGCACCGCATATCGCATCAACGGCCGCGAACACCTCTTCCCACCCGCCGAACGCACCGCATGGGACCGCGCCGAACCCTGCTACGAATCCCACCCCGGATGGCGGCAGGAAACTTCCTCCTGCCGGTCGTGGGACCAACTGCCCGCCAACGCCCGGCGCTACCTCGACCGCCTCGCGGAACTCGCGGGCGCACCCCTGAAATACATCGGAATCGGCGCCGAGCGCGACCAAACCATCCTGCTCTGACAAACAGGAACCCCTGCTCGCCAAAAAAAAACGAAATCCGGAACACCCCCCGCACCCCTACCGGATGCCCGTCCCCATGCCCGCCGGCGACCCACCCTCCACTCCCCCCCGGCATATCGCCATCATCATGGACGGCAACGGCCGCTGGGCGCGGGAACGAGGCCTGCCGCGCCGCGAAGGACATCGCGCCGGAGCGGAATCGGTCCGCGAAACGGTCGAAGCCTGCAAGGAACTCGGAGTGCAATTCCTCACCCTCTACGCCTTCTCCTCCGAAAACTGGAACCGCCCCCCGGAGGAGATCGCCGCCCTCATGGAACTCCTCGAACGCTTCCTCCGGGAGAAAACCCCCGAAATGCACAAGCAGGGCGTCCGGTTGCACGCCATCGGCCGCCTCGGCCTCCTCCCCGGCCGCTGCCGCCGCCAGCTCGACCGCGCCATCGAAACAACCTCCGCCAATACCGGCCTCAACCTCATCCTCGCCCTCTCCTACGGATCCCGCGAAGAAATCGTCGACGCCGCAAAGTCCCTTGCCCGCGAATCGGCCGCAGGCCGGATCGACCCCGGCTCCATCGACCGCGCCCTCTTCGCAAAACACCTCTACACGGCCCCCTTCCCCGACCCCGACCTCCTCATCCGCACCTCCGGCGAACGCCGCGTCTCGAACTTCCTCCTCTGGCAAATCAGCTACGCCGAAATCGTCATCAGCAGCAAAAACTGGCCGGACTTCAAACACGCCGATCTCATCGCCGCCGTCGAGGAATACGCTCGCCGCAATCGGCGCTTCGGTGCAGTCTGATCCCCGGCCCCCTCCCCCCCAACCGGCATGGCCACCGCGTCTCTCGAACAGACGATCCTCCTCGTCGATCAGGACCGCGATTTCCTCGACTGGGCCACAAGGCACCTCGACGCAAACGGCCTCAAGATCCTCCGCTGCGACAACGCCGAAAACGCCCACAAAATCGTCCGCCACACGCCGGTCGACCTCGTCATCGCGGACATCCAGCTCGAGCCGTTCGACGGACTCGAACTCTTGTCCCGCATCCGCGGACACATCTCCTCCGCCCTCGTCATCCTCACCGCGGGCTTCCCCTCCACCAGCCAGATCATCGAAGCCACCCGCCGGGGCGCCCGGGACGTCCTCCGCAAGGAGTCCCTCCCCTTCGAGCTGCGGCCCGTGGTCGAGGCCTCCCTCCGCCTCGCCGAGCAACGCCGTGCCGCCGACGACAGCATCCCCAGCCTGCCCGCCATCGACGGACGTATCAAGATGATCGGCGTCTCGCGTCCCCTCCAGGAGGTCTTCAAGATCGTTGGGCGGGTCGCCCCCTCCGACGCCCCGGTCCTCGTCACCGGAGAAAGCGGAACCGGCAAGGAACTCGTGGCCCGCGCCCTCCACGATTACAGCCCCCGCAGCAAATGTGAGATGGTCGCCATCAATTGCGGCGCCATCCCCGAAAACCTGCTCGAAAGCGAACTCTTCGGACACGAAAAGGGCGCCTTCACCGGCGCCATCGCGAAACGCGCCGGCCGCTTCGAACAATGCGACGGCGGCTCCCTCTTCCTCGACGAGATCGGCGACATGCCCCCCTCCGTGCAGGTCAAGCTCCTGCGCGTCCTCCAGGAGGGCGCCTTCTCCCGCGTCGGGAGCAACGAGATCCTGCACAGCGACGTCCGCATCATCGCCGCCACCAACAAGGACCTTGCCCACGAAGTGTCCGAAGGACGCTTCCGCGAAGACCTCTACTATCGCCTCAATGTGGTCGAAATCCACCTGCCGCCGCTCCGCGAGCGCCCCGAGGACATCCCCCTCCTCGCGGAGTTCTTCCTCCAGCGCCTCGCCCGACGCCAGGGCCTCGCCCGCATCCGCCTCTCCGGAGAAGCCGTCGAGACCCTCCAGAAACACCTCTGGCCCGGCAACGTCCGCGAACTCGAAAACACCATGGCCCGAGCCTGCGCCCTCTCCACCTCCGACCTCCTCCTCCCCCACGATATCCCCTTCGCCAAAAGCCCCTTCTCAACCGACCGCAAGATCGAACGCGCCTTCGAGGCCCTCCTCTCCATCGCTCCCCACCAGAAGGTCAACCTCCTCGAATGGATCCCCCGCGAACTCGCACGCCGCGTCTTCGCCGCCTCCGAGAGCGACCTCAAGGAAGCCGCCCGCCGCCTCGGCGCCTCCCAGTCCGCCGTCCGCAGGTCCCTCGGGGAACCCTGACCCCCCTAACGCGCGTTCAGATTCGAAATCGTCTGGAAGATCGCGGTGATCATGAGGTAGGCCATCGTCCCGATCAGAAGAGCCATGACGATCAGGACGGCCGGCATGATCAGCGCCATGATCCGTTGCAGAGCGCTGTCCAGCTCCCTGTCATAACGCTCCGCGGCCCTCTTCAGGGCCTTGTCGATCTTTCCGGTCTGCTCGCCCACCGAAACCATGTCGATCATCAGGGATGGGAACACCCCCGACCGGACCATCGTCTTCGACAATGCCCGCCCGTCTCCCACCTCTTCGATCATGCTGTCAAGGTGTCTCCGGAGGTGAATGTTCTGGGTGGCGTCCCGCGTGAGTTCCAGCGACCGCAACAGCGGCAATCCGTTCGCCACAAGGTTCGCCATGGTCTCCAGAAACTGCACGAAAAACCGATGCTCGACCACCCGCCCGTAAAGC
Organism: uncultured Roseibacillus sp.; assembly: GCA_964413545.1. Classification (GTDB taxonomy): domain Bacteria; phylum Verrucomicrobiota; class Verrucomicrobiia; order Verrucomicrobiales; family Akkermansiaceae; genus Roseibacillus_B. The sequence continues at coordinate 4,781 of CAYPUM010000219.1, forward strand.
GGCAGCTTCAACTTCACCCGATCCCATGCCGGCTTGTTGCGCTCCGCGTCCTTCCACGCCTTGAACAACACCGCCCCCGCCGCCAACAGCAGCAGGATCACTCCCCACCACTTCTTGAAAAACTCGCTCAGCGCAATCAAAATCACCGCCCCCAGCGGCATCTCCGCCCCGGGCGTCGCCTCCAGCAAAGTCGTCAATTGCGGAATCAGCTTCGTCACGAAAATCACCGCCACCGCAATCCCCGAAAAAAACAGAAACGCCGGGTAGATCAGAGCCAGCGTCACCCGCCCCTGCAACTCCTGCAGCGTCTTCAGATAGTGCGCCTGCCGCGCAAGAATCGTGTGCAGCGCGCCGCTCGCCTCCCCCGCCGCCGCAAGGCTGCAATACAGCGGACCGAAACTCGGACTCACCCTCTTCAACGCCGAAGAAAAGCTGCTCCCGTCCCGCACCACCTGCCGCAGCTTCATCGATACACTCTTCAGGTTCCCCAACTCCTGGCGGCTCTCCATCGCCCGCAAGGCCGGCTCGAGCTGCAGTCCGGCCGCCAGCATGTCGCTGAGCTCCTCCGTGAACATCACCACATCGGCCCGCTTCAGCTTCACAGGTCCTTCGGGAACCTCGTCCCCCTCCTCTCTGCGGCGCGCCTTGCCCCGCACCGGCGCCCCTTTCGCCGGCTTCGCGTCCGTCTTCTCAGCCGACGGCTTTCGCGCCGCCGCCGCTCCTATCTCGGTCAGCCTGACAGGCTGCAGCCCCCTGCGGTCGAGAACTCGCAGAGCCTCCTGACGGTTCCGGGCGTCGATCTCGCCGGTGGTCACCCCCCCGCCACCCGCCAACGCTTTGTATGTGAAAATGGCCACTGCTTCCTGCGGCTCAACCTTTACTCGGTCCCTCCGAGATCGGAACTGGTCACCGAAACCACTTCCTCGATCGTCGTGTCCCCCTTCATGACCTTGTGCCATCCGTAATCGCGCATCGGAAGATACCCGTCCCGCACCGCCTGCGCCTTGATCTTCCCGGCATCCGCCCCGTGCGCAATCAATTCCTGCATCGGATTCGTCAGCAAAACCAGTTCAAAGATCGCAAGGCGGCCGGAGAACCCCGTGTGGCGACAGTGGTCGCATCCCACTGCTTCGTACGGCGTCCCCGCCAGATCCAGCGGAATCCCCAACTCCATCTTCTCCTCCGCCGTCAAATCGATCGGCCGCCGGCATGTCCTGCAAAGCCTCCGCACCAGCCGCTGCGCCTGAAACGCCCGCACCGCCGCCGCCAGCAAAAACGGCTCCACACCCATGTCCAGCAAACGACTGATCCCTCCCAAGGCGTCGTTGGTGTGCAGGGTGCTGAACACAAGGTGCCCCGTCAAGGAGGCCCGAATCGCAATCTCCGCCGTATCAAGATCCCGAATCTCCCCCACCATCACGATGTCCGGATCGGCCCGCAGAATCGACCGCAACCCCGCCGCAAACGTCAATCCGATCTCCGTCCTCACCGCAATCTGCATCACTCCTTCAAGCTTGTTCTCCACCGGATCCTCAATCGTCACGATCCGCGTCTCCGGCGCGTTGATCTCGCTCAGAAACGAATACAGGCTGGTCGACTTCCCCGAACCGGTCGGCCCGGTCACCAGCAGGATCCCGTTCGACAGCGTCAACAGCCGTTCGATCCTGCGCTGGATGAAGTCCTCCAACCCGAGCATCCCGATGTTGAACCGTTGCTGGTTCAATAGTCGCAGACTGACGCTCTCCCCCTCCACCGTCGGCACCGTCGCCACCCGAACGTCAATCCCCGCCCCCTCGAACGAAAGGTTGATCCGCCCGTCCTGCGGAAGCCGCCGCTCCGCAATGTCAAGACGCGACATGATCTTCAGACGCGCAATGACAGAACTCTGCAAGGCCTTGATCTGGTCCGGCACCGCCAC
>CAYPUM010000220.1:0-6685 GCA_964413545.1 uncultured Roseibacillus sp.
GCTGCCGGAAAACTTGACTCATTTGTGACGACTTCTGGATTTCAAGGACTCTAGTGGTCCGTCAAGATGGATCTGACGGATATTTGCTGGTGGGATGAAGCGCTGGTTGCGTTGGCGAAGCATCGAGAATCTACGGATTCACTCCGCTTCGCCGCCTTGCCAGGTCTCCATCCTCCGGCGCGCCTGCCCCTCATCTCAATCTTGACGATGGGCTAGAGCAGTCCCGCTTTTCTGAGGGTGGCGAGGGCGCCGTTCTTGTTGATGGTTTTGAAGGCGCGGGCCGAGGCGCGGACTTTGACGGAGCGGCCGAGTTCGGGCACGAAGATGCGTTTGGTCTGCAGGTTGGGAACGACGCTGCGCTTGACGGTTTTGGTGACGTGCCGGCCGATTCCGCCCTTTTTCTTGGCGAGGCCGGAGCGGTGGATTTTGCGGCCCATGCGGGGGCTGGAGCCTCGGATGCTGCAGACGCGTGACATGAGAGTGAGGGGCGGTTTGCGGGGCGGAGAGGAAAACGGCGATTCGGGGGCGGGTCAAGGTTTTTCGACGGGCGGGGGAAATCGGGGGAAAGGGGGTCTCGGGCCGCGCGTAACGGGAAGATGGGCGGGAAGGGAAGGGTTGTCTGGGTAACGGGATGCACGCGGGGTCTCGGTCGCGCCATGGCGGAGGGATTCGCGGCGCGGGATTGGACGGTGGCGGGTTGTGGCCGGTCGGAGGAGGCGCTGGAGCGACTTCGGCAGGAGCTGTCGGGGTCTCATTTTTTCGCGGCGGCGGACGTGTCCCGGGACGCCGAGGTCGGGGAGTGGTGCGTGCGGGCGGAGGAAATGGTGGGCGCTCCGGATCTGCTGTTGAACAACGCCGCGATCATCAATCGCCCCGCGCCGCTCTGGGAGGTGCCCGCCGGCGAGTTTTCGGAGGTGGTGGACATCAACATCAAGGGCGTGGTCAATGTCCTGCGGCATGCCCTGCCGGGAATGATGAAGGCGGGACGGGGGGTGGCGGTGAACTTCAGTTCGGGGTGGGGGCGATCCGGCGCGGCGGAGGTGGCGCCCTACTGCGCGACAAAATGGGCCATCGAGGGGCTGACACAGGCCCTCGCGGCGGAACTGCCTCCGGGAGTAGCGGCGGTGGCTCTGAATCCGGGCGTGATCGACACCGACATGCTGCGCCGTTGTTGGGGGGAGGGGGCGGCGGCCTGTTCGTCGCCGAGGGAGTGGGTCCGGCGGGCGGTTCCTTTTCTTGAGCGGCTTGGACCCGGGGACAACGGGAAGCCGCTGACGGTCTCGTGAGGGCGGGGATCGCGACTCGGGGGTTGGCAAACGCGAGGATCCGGTTATTGGGGGGCTGATGATCCTGCGGTTACCGATGCGGGTGGTGCGTTTTCCCCGGCGGCCCCTCATGATGGGGATTGTCAACGTGAACGACGACTCCTTTTCCGGCGACGGGATTTCCGATGTTGAGATGGCCCGGCGGTATGCGGTGAGCCAGGCGGAAGCCGGAGCGGACGTGATCGACGTGGGGGTTGAGAGTGCGAGGACGAACCGTCCGCCGGTTCCGGCGCGGGAGGAAATCGAACGATTCGGGCGCTTTTTCGAGGGATGGAAGGGAGCGTTGGCGGGGGCGGGGCCGGCGGACGCGGAGCAGGTCTGGCCGCCGGTGCTTTCGGCCAACACCTGGCGGCCGGAGGTGGCGGAGGCTGTTCTGGACATGGGGGTGGAACTCCTGAATGACATGGGAGGGGTTCCGGACCTCCGCAATGCGCGGGCCTGCGCGCGTCACGGCGCGGCGCTCCTCATCATGCACATCGCCCGGGCGCCGAAGACCGAAGACCGGGAGCGGGAATGGGAGGACATCATGCGCGAGCTGCGCCGCTATTTTCTGGCCGCGATGGCGCGGGTCCGCAAGGCGGGCTTGTCGCCGGACCAGGTGGTTCTCGATCCCGGCATCGGATTTGCCAAGCAGGGACGCCACGATCTGTGCATCCTTCGGGAGGCCGGGACGCTCACCCGGTTCGGGAGGCCGGTGCTGCTGCCGGTTTCACGCAAGGCGGTGATTGGTGAGACGCTGGGCATCGGGGTTCCCGCGGAGAGGGATGCCGGGACCCTGGCATGCATCGCGGCGGGGCTGCGGGGCGGGGGGAGCGTGTTTCGGGTTCACGACGTTTCGGCGGCGTGGCAGGCGGTCAAGGCGATGAGACGGCTCGAAGCGGCCCGGAAATGAACTGGCGTTGCGCGTCGTGAATCGACACGATGGGCGCGGACAGGCCTGAGGTTGGGTCCGATGTTGGTGAGACAATTTCACGAGAGGCTGCAGGAGACGAAGTGATGTGCACAACCGTCGCGACGGTGGGGAGTCCGGCCGGCGAGGTCCTCTACGAGTATGGCTTGCGTCTCGAGATGCTCGGCATCCTTGCGCTGGTGCTGGGGTCGCTGCGTTTTCTGACGGCGCGGGTTACCATGAGCCGCTGGATGCTCTTCGGGGGGATGACGGCGCTTCTCGTCGGGATGGGGGTGCACTTCGCGGAGATGCATGGCATGCTGGGGGTGGAGTATTATCCTGGATGGCGGAAGGACTACGCTGAAGACGCGTGGAGCCCCGCGGACATCCCGGTTTGCGCGTGGTGGGAGCCCCTGACCTGGTGGGGCCAGCGAGTCCTCCGGTTGGCTGGCTTGGCGCTGGGGGCCGGCGGCTTTCTGCTCGAAGCCCGCCTGATGCTCCGGGAAGGAACGCGAAGAGCGGGCTAGAGAGGGACGGCCATGACGACGGACTTCACCGTGCACAGCGTGATCATGGGGGCCGAGATGCTGGGCGCCCTGTTGTTGCTGGCGGCGATGATATATTTCGCGATGGCTGCGGCGCGTCGAAGGCGGGGGTGGTGGCCATACGTGCTGGGTTGGAGCGCGGCCTCCAACACGCTTTTGGCCGGAACGTTCATTGCGGCGGAGGTGGTGATGTTTCTGCTGATGGCGCGCACGCCGTCAGCGCTGACGCCGCCGGTGGCGGTGGATTTCGAAACATGGCACCTTCTGGCCGGGATTCTCACGCTGGTGACGGGCGCCTTGACGCTTGTCACGGGCCTCTCGCTGATCGTGGGCGGCTGGCGAGAGGGGCTCGTCAAGCGCGGCCGCCGGAAGTAGCCGGAACCCTCGTCACGGAGGCCGGCCGCAACCGGCCTCCGTGGGGGGGAAGCAACAACGCATGTGCTGGTGTTCCAGCACGATTGACTATCGCACCATTGTGCTGCGACGCAATGGTTCTTTTCGTTCGCGGCGCGCATTGGAGCGCTTGCGGGGGGGATGGGCGGGTTCGGTCGACGGGCGTCCGCGGAGCAATGTCGTGGCAGCAGGGTGAATTGCGGGGCGACCGCCTTGATGGGGAACCTACAGGAGGCGATCGGGATCGGGCGGCAGCTCCGGGGTTTCGGCGCAGGGCGGGAGCGGCTGCACGAGGTTTGCGGGGAGGGGGAACTGGCGCTCGAACACTCCCGGGCTGCATTCCGGCGCGGTCTGGTATGCGGTCCGGGTCATTTCGAGCTTGGCGTCGAGGTTGTCGAGGTAGTGCAAGGCGAAAGCCTCGGGGGTCCGGGGGACGACTGGCGACCCGAACTGCAATTCGCCGTGGTGGCTCGCGATGAGGTGCAGCAGGTGAAGGCGGACTTCGTCACTGGGCGGCTCGACGGCCAGCCATTCGCGGGACTCGTCGCCGTCAAACAGCTCCCGCCAAATCTTGTTGACGACCTCGATTCCGAGCGCGATGTGGCCGAGCATCTCGCCATGCAAGGCGGGGGTCTGCACGAATCCCTCCTCCGGGTAGTTGTTTTCCCAGAGTTTCCCGCAGTCGTGCAGCAGGACGCCGGCGAGCAGGAGGTCCTCGTTGAGTTCGGGATAGGCCGCGCAGATCGCCTTGGCGGACCGCATCATCTGGGCGACGTGCTCGAGCAATCCCCCCCGGCGGGCGTGGTGGTTCCTGCGGGCCGCCGCGCTCCGCCGGAAGCGGTCCCCGAAATCGGCGAGGAAGCGGCGGCCGAGGGCCCGGAGGCGCGGGTCCCGCAGGCCGGCCACGGTCTCGTACACAAGGTTCCAACCCGCTTCCTGGCGCTCGTGGGCCGCCGGATCACCCGCGAGGAAGGCCGAACGTTCGGAATCGTCGAGGGCCCGGAAGCGCCACTTGCTACTATCGATTCCGTATTGGTTGCGGGTCCATGCGCCGTCGAGGCGAAGGAGGACACCCGGCGCGAGGCGGGCGGCCTCGGCGAACTGCTCGTGGTTGCTCCAGACCTTCAGGGCGAACTGGGAGGCGGCATCGGCGAGGAGCAGCTCGAGGAAGGGGTCGCCCTTCCGGGTGGTTTTTTCGGAGCGCTGCTGGAGCTGGGCCGCGACGGCGGCCTCGAGGGGGTCGGCGCCGGTGCGTTGCTTGAGTTCCGCGATGGTGATCGGGTTCATGGGAGGGAGGTAATCAGGCCGGTGCGGCAGGTGGCGAGTCCGAACTGGAGCCGAGGGCCCGGTCGTCGTTCCCGTGCTCCCCCTCGATCAGCAGAGACGCACCATATCCTTGATGAACTGGAACCACAGAAAGACGAGGCCCCGGCCCGAATAGCGGAAATGGCCGTCGCCGGTCAGGCGGATGATGCCGAGGTCGAGGTTGTGATCGATCTGGCGGCGCATTTCCCCCTCGATATCGTGCTCGATTTCGTCGGGGTCCGGCACTTGGAGGTGCTCGCTGGGAACGTGGCGGCGGCGCAGGAAGGAATGATGGTCCTTGAGGATCTGGTGGAAGCAGTTTCGCTCGCAGGGGACGTGGTTCCAGACCACGTCCGGGCCGCATTTGAGGGTGGGGGAGAAGGGGAAGTTGGTGGTGCGGAAGGTGATGCCGGATTCGTCCCTTGAAGTGACGCTGATGAATGCGAAGGCGACGTCGTCCTGTTCGCAGAGGCAAACGGTGGCGATGGCGCGTTCCTCGGGATTCCAGAAGATGCGGAAGAACTGTTTCATGCCGGCCCACTCCCAGCCGCTGTCGGCGGCGTGCTCGAAGCCATCCTCTTCCATCGCGCTGATTGCTTCCGCGGCGTTCGGGAAAAACGAATCGGAGGGAGCGGTCCGGAATTGCAGGCGGTTTTCGAGGGGAAGGCGCAGGCGCCGGATGCGGGTCAGCAATTCCACCCATGGGAGGAGGAACCAGGCCGCGGCGCCCATGGCGCCGGCCAGAAGGGAGTCGAAAAGGTAGTAAAGGGCGAAGAAACTGGCGGCCAGAAGGGCGAGAGCGCCCAGTTTCCGCGCCATGGCATGGCGGCAACATCGCAAGGCCACCGCGAGGACGACCAAGCCGATGACAAACAACAATTCCCTCATGAAAAGCGCGCGTGGTGGTGAAATCCGACCGGGGGGAGCGGCGCCATTGATTTCAGAATCAAAATGGCGCAGCCGGTCGAACATTTCCAGTGGTTGTTTCGATTTTTCCGGATTTGCCGCCATCGGAGCCGCTCCGGTGGCGAATCTGAGATTTTTGGGTGCACTGTGAAGCGGGGGGAGATTAGAGAAGGGCCATGGCGATCGAAGCGTTCGAGGGAATCAGTCCGGCGGTGGACGACACCGCCTACATCGCGGCAAGCGCCGACGTGATCGGCAGGGTGCGGATCGGGGAAGCCGCCAGTGTCTGGTACCACGCCGTGCTGCGCGGCGACATCAACGAAGTGGTGGTGGGGCCGCGCAGCAACGTGCAGGACGGGGCGGTGCTCCACGTGGCGGACGACGACGGGTGCTACCTCGGGGAGCTGGTGACGGTGGGTCACGGGGCCATCGTGCATGCCTGCACGGTAAGGGACGAGGTGCTGGTCGGGATGGGGGCCATCGTGCTCGACGGGTCGGTGATCGGGGAGCGCAGCATTATCGGAGCGAACGCCCTCGTGACCGCCGGCACCGAGATTCCGCCCGGCTCGCTGGTGATGGGGTCGCCGGCCAAGGTGGCGCGGATGCTGACCGCCGAAGAGCAGGCCGGGGTCAGGACATGGGCCGAAAAATACGTTGAGAACTGCGGGAAGTTCCTCGCGCGCGGGAGAGATGGGCGTTAGGATCGGGATGTGATGCCTGATTTGGTGAGAGTGGAACCGGTCGCGCTTCTGCCGACGCAGGCGGGCTGCGCGGTATTTCTTGGCGACGGAGAGAAGTCGATCGTCTTTTACATCGAGCCGGCCATCGGGGCGTCGATCAATGCGGCGCTGTCCGAGACGCGGCCTCCGAGGCCGCTGACGCACGACTTGTTCGTCGACACGCTCAAGTCGTTCGGGGCGACGGTGCAGCGGGTCTTGATCGTGAAGGTCGAGGATGACGTATTTTTCGCCCGTTTGTTCATCGAGGCCGAGAACGAGATTCAGGAGAAGATGATCGTGGAGCTGGACGCGAGACCGAGCGACTCGATTGCGCTGGCGGTGCGCCAGTCGGCCCCGATTTTTGTCGTGAAGCCCGTATGGGACGATCTGAAGGACATGACGGGGGTGCTCGAGGAGCTGCGCGACAAGGGGATGGAACTCGAGGGCGACTGATCCGGGCGGTTGCCCGGAAAGGCTGGATCGGCTGGGACCCCGTTACCTGCGCCAACCGGCTCAAGCTCGTCGTCCAGCTCCGGCGCTTCTAACTGTGGAGAACCGTCGCCGCCATCGAAGAGAAGATCCCCGTTTTCGAAAAACTGCGCA
>CAYPUM010000221.1:0-5464 GCA_964413545.1 uncultured Roseibacillus sp.
GGCTTCGACGATCCGCCGGAGGAATTCTCACAGAGTCTCGACGTGGACACCGTGCTCTGGCTTGGCCAAGCCGAGGAGCTTCTCGATCATCCGCGATCCTGATCCAACAGATCCACGATCGCTTCCGCGCCCCGCCGCGCCGCCCCTCCCTGGCCAAGCCGGCCCGCCGTATCGAGAAGGTTCGCCTCGAGTTCGCGCCGGTATGTGTCGTCGGTCATGACCGCCTCGATGAACGACGCCACGTTCCCGGAATCCGCTTCGCGCTGGATGAACTCGTGCACGATCTCGCGGCCCGCAAGAATGTTCGCCATCCCGAGGTGATCGACTTCCACCACCAGCCGCCCCGCGAGGTAAGTCGGCCACGACACCTTGTACACGAGACAGTATGGCAAGCCGTAGTATGTCGCCTCGAGAGTCGCGGTGCCGCTCGCCACCACCCCGCACCACGCCCGCTGCATCAGCTTGTGGCTGCCGCCGGTCACGACCTGCACCGGCAGCGGCCCCCGTTCCCGCACCATGGCCTGCATCAGACCCGCCAGTTCCCCCGAGGCCGCCGCCGCTTCGAAATGCCAATCCGGGTGGGCCCCTTGCAGTTCCCCGGCCGCTTCCAGCATGACCGGAAACAGCCGCGCCACCTCCCGCTCGCGGCTCCCCGGAAACAACCCCACCAGTTTCCTGGTCCGCTCCACGTCGATTCGCGCCGCTTCGAGTTGGTCCACGATCGGGTGGCCCATGCAAACCGTCCGCAACCCGGCCTCTTCAAACATCTCCTTCTCGAAGGGAAAAAGACACAGCATCAGGTCCAGCCACTCCGCCATCTTCGGAATCCGGGCCCGATCCCACGCCCAGACCTGCGGGCCGATGTAGTCCACCAGCTTCGCGGCGCACCCGGTCCGGCGCAGGTCCCGCGCCAGCCGCAGATTGAAGCCCGGATAATCAACGAGGATCACCGCCTCGGGACGCAGGCGCGCAATTTCCTCCTTTGTCTCCTCGAATCGCGCCCGGAACCACCGGTAGCGCTTGACGACCTCCCACAGCCCCACCACCCCTGCCTCCGCCACCCAGTCCCGCACTCCGGTTCCGCCCCTCGCCCGCATCTCCCCCCCCCCCAGTCCCCTGAATTCCCAGCCCGGCCGCACCTCGTTCAGGGCCTCGATCAGCTCCGCCCCCCGGGTGTCGCCGCTCGGTTCGCCCGCCACGAGGTATAGCAATCGCCCCATTCGTCCCCCACCCTAACGGCCCTCCCCGGCCCGCCAATCCCCAATTCCGCATCCCGGGACTTGATTCCCTGCTCCCGCCACGCTACCCACGCAGCCCGCGCAAATCATGGCCGAAGAACAGCAACCCAAGTCGCCGTCCCCCATCGGAGAAATCGAACAGGGACCATCAAGGTTCGAGAAGTTCCTCGAAAACAATCAGAAGAAACTCCTCCTGCTGGTCTGTCTTCTCATCGTCGGGACTTCCGGCTGGATCATTTACCGCGGAATGCGGGATGCCACGCGCGTCAAGGCCGGGGAGGCCCTCGTCGACGCCCGCGACATCGGAGGCCTCCGCACCGTCATCGACGAGTTCTCCTCGACCCCCGCTGCCGGCACCGCCATGCTCGACCTCGCCAACCGACAATGGGAGGACGGCCTCGAGGAAGAGTCAATCCGCACCCTCCGCGAGTTCATCGACGACAAGCCCAGACACGCCGCCCGGCCCTCGGCTCGCCTCGCCCTCGCCACCCGCCTCCTCGAACGCGGCGAAACCGAGGAGGGAACCGCCATCCTCAACGAGCTCGTCACCGATCCCTCGGCCGACTTTCTCGCTCCCTTCGCCCTCATCAAGCTCGGCGACCTCGCCTATGCCGACGGCGACACCAAGGCCGCCGAAGACTACTACACGCGCGCCCGGGATCTGTTCCCAATGACCGGCATCGCAGCCCAGGGACGCCAGCTCATCACCTCCCGCATCGTCTTCGCCGACGTGGAACCTCCAAGGAAAGTCGATCCTCCTCCCACGCCCGAGCCGCCCTCCTCGACCGCTCCCGGGTCCACCCATGGCAGCAACGCCATTCGTCCTCCTCTCCTGCCCCCCGGCACCCCGCCCCACGTCCCCGACCCCGCCCCCGCTCCCGAGCCTCCCGGCCCGAGCGACAGGCCCGGCGCGGTCGGGCCCTCGGACGCTGGCGAATAATGGCCTGCATGCGGGCCGATTCAGTTCGTCTCCCCTCCAAACCGGTTGACACCGGGATCACCATCTGACTTACTCCTTCCGTGTTCGAGAAGATTATCAGCAAGAATCCGGACGAGGATTCTCCCGCCCCGAAGCCTCACTCCGCCCCGACTCCCAAGCCGGCCTCCAAATCCGACCTGAGCCAGGCGCCCAAGTCCCCGGCGCCGTCATCCGGGCAACGCAACGTCCTCCTCCCCGACGTCGAAATCAAGGGCAAGGTCCGCTTCGAAAACGACCTCATCGTGGACGGCAGAATCGAGGGCGAAATCACTTCCGACGGGTCGCTCACGGTGGGAGAAAACGCCACCATCAAGGCCGAGATCAAAACCAAGACGGTCGTGGTCTACGGCAAGGTGCACGGCAACATCACCGTCACCGACCGCCTTGAATTGCGCGCCAATGCCGAGGTCGTCGGCGATATCAAGGCCGCCATCCTCGCCATGGACGCCGGCGCCATCTTCGTCGGAAACTCCGCGGTCGGCAAACCTTCCTCTCCCGACGCCGCCCCGGCCTCCAAACCCGCCGCCGCACCGGTTTCCTCGAAACCGGATTCACCCCAAAGTGGCGGCAAGGACATGGGGCCCGGCGCGAAACCCGCTTCCTCGACCGCCTCCACCCCTTGAGGCCTCAACCAGCCATCATTTCCCTTGCCGCTGTTTTCCAGACCGCGGGGCCGGCCGGCCCTGACGCTGACGTGTCCCTACTGCGGTCACGCCCAAAAGGAATCCGCGCACGTCCTCTCGACCTACTGCCGCGGGTGCAGTGAACACCTCAAGGTCGTGAACGGCGTGCCGCTCGCAGAACGGCCCAAGGTGGCCGGCCCGTCCTTCACGGACTCTTCCGGTTCTCGCGCGCGCGAACCCCGACCGGTCCCGCCGTTGGAATCGCCCGCCGTCGAACTCCCGGCCATGCCCGCCCCGCCGAGGCAGGACCGCCCGGAAACCCCTGAAACACCCGCACCCGCCCTCGCGGGACAGATGCAGGAAATCCAATGCTCAAACTGCGGGCATCTTCACCGGGTCTCCCCCGGCGCGTCCACCTCCTACTGCCCCCGTTGCGGCGAAGAGGAATCCCTCCACGACCTGCGGATCAACCGCGCATGGAACCGGCCCATCCGCACAAGGGGCGATGTCGTCATCACCCCCAACGGCGCGGTCGGCGCCGTCCCGGTCCGCTGCGCAAACCTCTTCATCGAGGGAGTCTTCGCAGGAGACGCCGAATGCCGGGGCGACTTGGTCATGCGGGCCAGCGGCTGCATCACCGGACGCATTTGCTGCCGGCGTCTCCTCATCGAGGAAGGCGCCGAAGTCAAGTTCACCAACCCGGTTGACGCCCGCGAGGTTCGCATCGACGGCCGCGTCCGCGGCGAAATCATCTGCCCGGGCCGCATCGTCCTCGAGGAGCACGCCCGCCTGCACGGCGACATCCGCGCGCGCGCGCTCGTGGTCAAGACCGGCGCCCGCCACTCCGGTTCCGTCAAGGTTCCCGCCTGAGGGACTGATCCTTTTCGCGGCGCCGGCCCGCAGGTTCTTTTTATCCCCGGGGCGCTTCGGTCCTGTAACCTTTCCGCCATTCGCGGCGTACCCCCCTGTGACGAATCATGAAAACAACAACATACCTCTTCTCGCTCGCAATGCTCGCCTGCGCCGGCCTTCCCGCGCATGCCGCTCCCTTCAAGCCCTCGCAGGTCTCCGACAAGGCCAACTGGTTCGCCCACGCCGACCTCGACGCCCTGCGCGACACCAAGGTCGGCCAGACCGTGATGAAAGCCGTCGAGGACAAGCACGGCGCCCGCCTCCGCGCCATCAAACGCATGTTCTCGGTGAACCCCTTCGAGGACCTCAGCAGCGTCACCCTCTACGGCAGCGGCAAACACGATGAAGGCGTGGTCCTCATCCACGGCGACTACGACCGGGCCCACCTCGAAGACCTCATCGCCGCCGCCAAGGACCACGAAACCAGCCAACACGGCGCCTCCACCATCCACTCGTGGACCGACGAGAAGAAAAACAAACCTCAGCACGGCGCCTTCTACGGCGAAGACCTCGTCGTCATCAGCGACCATAAACACCTCGTCCGGCATGCCCTCGACGTCCTCTCCGGCGACGAACCCGCCATGACCGGCAACGCCCCCTTCCCCGCCGCGCCCGCCCCCGTCATGCTCGGCCTCGTCAACCTCGAGGGCATCGACGTCAGGGGCAAGGACGCCACCCTCGTCGAAAAGGCCCGCTCAGCCCGCGGCCGCATCATGGAAAAAGGCGACCACGTCGTCATGGAACTCGTCATCGAAGCCACCAACGAGCACGATGCCGAACACTTCCGCAAAGTCCTCGACGGCATGCTCGCCCTCGGCCTGCTCGCCCACGAGGAACTCGCCGCCATGGAAATCGATTCCTCAGTCGCCGTCGATCGCGACACCTTCGTCACCGCCCGCGTCTCGGTCCCCTCGGAACGCATCCTCGAATTCATGGAGCACGCCGGCCACTTCAGGAAGCTCATGAACTGATTGACAATCCGGGCCGTGGCGCAGCGACCCCTCCCCGCGCCACCGTCACCCCCACAACCCGGAATCCCACCCAAGGCATTGTTGACAGTCCCCGTTCCGGATAGCATCCCCCCGCGCCCAACGCGACACGCCCTTCGCCCATGGCCCCCGACTCCTCTGCCGCCGATCAGGCTCTCGCCATCGCCGCGCAGGGCGGCGCCCGGGAGGCGTTCGGCCATCTCGCATCGCGCCACTACCGTGCCGTCCATGCCTGCCTCCTCACACTCCTCGACAACCGGAGCGACGCCGAAGACCTGACCCAGGAAACCTTCCTCCGCGCCTTCAGGAAGATCCGCAGCTACAACCCGCGGCAGCCCTTCCGGCCATGGATCTTCTCCATCGCCCGCCGGGTGGCCATTGCGCACTGGCGCCGCCGCCGATCCACCGACCCGCTGGACGACTCCGTCGCCCACCCCCCGGCCGCTGCCCCGCCGTCGGGCCACGACGCCGTCGTCCTCTGGTCGCTCGCGCGCCGCCACCTCAAACCCGACGAATTCACCGCCCTGTGGCTGCACTACCGCGAAGACCTTCCCGTCGCCGACATCGCCCGCGCCCTCCGCAAGACGCGGAACCACACCAAGGTGATCCTCCACCGCGCCCGAACCCGTCTCCGCAGCCACCTTGAACCCGAGGCATGGCGGCCCGCCGGCCTCCCGCCCCCCCCCACCCCCCCCCCCCCATCAAACCCCCCCCCCCCCCCCC
>CAYPUM010000221.1:5474-6685 GCA_964413545.1 uncultured Roseibacillus sp.
GGCTCTTCGTCAACCGCTGCCGGACACCACCCCGCGCCCGGGATTCGAGAGCCGCCTTCTCGCGCAGTTGAAGGACGCCCCCGGCCCCGTCCGGCGCCTGCCGCTCGGTGTGCCCGCCCTCGCCGGCGCCGGCGCCGCCGTCTGCGCCGCCGCCTTCCATCTCTTCCTGAGCACCCCGCCCCCCTCCGCGCCGGTCACCAACCATCCCCCCCGTCCCGACCGCCCCGTCCTCGAACTCAACAACGTCACCACCCCCTTGCGCAGCGAAGCCGCCGCCGTCGGCCAATCCGCCTCCCGCGCCGGCGAATTCCTTCTCGGCTTCCTCCCCTCCGTCCCCGAACCGCAGGGGTAACTCGCGGCGGACCCTCGCACCGCGCTTGTCGAATCCGGCCAACCCCGCGCATATTTCCGGCAAACGCCGAAAATCAGCCGCAGACAACAGAAACAGCTCCTCGACATGCTGCGCAAGCATGAGAGTTGCCCCCGCGGGCAAGGAGCCGGCCGCCGCGGGCCGGGTCCGCACCGGCATGGTGGAGCCGGACATCGCCCCGGTCACCCACGAGGCACCAACCCCAAGGACCAATGAAAGCGATTCGAGTGGTTCCTCTGATGAGGACGCCGGACGCGGCAGCGCGGTTCCGTGAGGCGCCGCCTCACGGTGTCCTGACGCAGGGCACAACTCTCCGCACACTCATTTTCGTCCGGCCTGCCCTCTCTCCCATGCCCGCGTCGAACCGTCACGACGGTGCAATCCACCCTTGCCATGGTGCACATTCGGAACCATAATGAACCATGAAGTCGATCACGCTTCATAAGCTCGACGACGAGCTGAGCGAGCGGCTGGCGCAAGCGGCCCGGCGGGACGGCGCCTCGCTGAACCGGACGGCGCAGCGTCTCCTGCGCAAGGCGCTGGGGCTGGATGCCCCGCTCCGGGTCGATCATCGATCGGACTTCACCGACCTTTTCGGGACGTGGAGCAAGGCGGAGGCGGACCGGTTTCATCGCCGGGTTCGCGATCTTGAAGAAGTCGACGAAGACGAATGGTAGCGGAGCGATGAGACGCATCGTGCTCGATACCAACGCCTATTCCGGGTACCTGCGGGGCGATGAAGCGGTTCTCGATGTCATGGCGGAAGCTGAACGGGTGTATCTTTCGGTCTTCGTCCTTGCCGAGCTGCACTACGGATTCAAGGGGGGACGCCGGGAGAACA
>CAYPUM010000222.1:0-6639 GCA_964413545.1 uncultured Roseibacillus sp.
GGAGCGGCGGCTCGCTTGCGGCCTTTCCCGCCACCGTGTTCTTGCCGCCAGTCCCCCCCGACACACAGATGCAGGGTGCAGGGTGCAGGGTGCAGGGTGCAGGATGCAGGGTGCAGGGTGCAGGGCACACGGGACTGCATCCTGAATCAGGCAGGGCAACCTTGCTGCCGGAAAACTTGACTCATTTCTGACGACTTCTGGATTTTAAGGACTCTCGGGTCTGAACGGGGGTGGTTATCTCTTCCGGTCGTCTTGGAATTGTCTGGTGAGGTGCTGCCAGCGGGTGATCATGGAGGCGAGGCGCCCGGGGTGGGCGGAGGCGAGGTCGCGGGTCTCGCTGCGGTCGTTCGAGAGGTCATAGAGTTCCCAGCGGCTCTGGCGGTAGGGGGTGGAGACGGCCTTCCAATTTCCGGCGCGGAGGGCGCGGTTTCCACTATGGTTGAAGTAGAGGTAGTCGCGGGCGAGGGGGGAGTCGTTATTGAAGGTGGTTGCGAGGTTGAGGCCGGGGAGCGGCGGGGGGTTGTTTCCGGGGCGGAGGGTTTCGGTGGTTCCTCCGGCGAGGGAGACGCAGGTCGGGAGGAGGTCGATGACGTGGCCCGGCTGGCGGCGGATGGCGCCGCGTTCGGAGATGCCGCGAGGCCAGTTGATGATGAGCGGGGTGGCGATGCCGCCTTCGTGGGTCCAGTGTTTGTGGAGTTGGAAAGGGGTGTTGGAGGCGGTGGACCAGCCCGGTCCGAGGCAGTGGTAGGAGGCGGCCGAGCCGGGCGGGGCGTTTCGGTCGTGCCGGTCACCGCGGATGATTTGTTCGGCGGAAGCGCCGTTGTCGGAGAGGAAGAAGATGGCGGTGTTGTCGCGCGCCCGCATCGACTCGAGTTGTGCGAGAAGGCGTCCGACTTCGAGGTCCATGCGATGGATCATGGCGGAATGGAGGGCCATCTTGGCGGCCTGCAATTGCTTTTGGGCCTCGTTGAGGGCGTCCCATGGGAGGGCGCGGGTGGCCACTCCGGGGCCGATATTGTTCGTGAGTTCTTCCCGGGAGAAATTCCACTTGGGGATGATATCGGGCTGGCGCGGGGTCAGGGGAACATCGAGAAGGCCGAGTTCCTTGAGGCGGGCGTTTCGTTTTTCGCGTTCGACGTCCCAGCCGGCGGTGTAGAGCTCCTGGTAACAGGCGATGTCATCGGGTTTGGCGTGGAGGGGGAAATGGGGGGCGTTGAAGGCGACGAACAGGAAAAAGGGATCGTGGGGGTGGCCGGTCTCGTGTTTGCGGAGAAACCCGATGGCTTGTTCGGCGATGCCGGTGGTGGCATAGAAGCCGGAACCCGGCTTCACGGCCGGGAGCGGTTTGTCGTCGAGGAGATGCTGTCGCGGGCTGAAATAGCGGTCATGGTCGCGCAGCCAATAGGAATGATGGAATCCCGCGTCCGCAACGGGCCTGGTTCCGTGCACGTGCCATTTCCCGCTGTGATAAGACCGGTATCCCCGGGGGCGGAGGTAGGCGGGGAGGGCGCGGAAGCTTCGGCTCTTCGGTTGCACCTGCTCGTAATAGTAGCCGGTCATCAATGCGGTGCGGGTCGGCCAGCAGCGGCCGGTGTTGTAGAACTGGGTGTAGCGGAGGCCTTCGGCGGCCAGTTGGTCGAGGTGCGGGGTTTGTATCCGGGAGCCGTAGCAGCCGAGGTCGGAGAAGCCGAGGTCGTCGGCGAGGATGATGACGAGGTTGGGGGGGTTCGTCTCGCACCGCGCCGGGAGGGCGCCGAGGATCAAGAGCAGGAAAACGAGGATACGCATGGCAATCGGACAAGAGAGTCCGGTATCGGTGATACTCCGCGATTGCGGAAATTCTATCAGGTTTGTTTTCCATTCCATCAATTCCGATCTTCGTTGGGGGAGCGATTGACGAGGAGGACGATGCCGGCCTCTTCGTCGCCGAGGAGTTGCTGGGAGCGTTTGAGGGCGCTGCGGGTCGAGAGGTTCGGGTTTTCGGGGGTGTAGAGGAAGAAGTTTCCGGGGCCGAGGACTTCGAGCAGGCCGGAGTCCCGGACGACGCGATGGATTTCACGGCGGGCGCCGGAGACGATGAGATCGCGGCCCGAGGCGCGGAGGAAGTTGGTGAATTCCTCGATGGCCATGGCGCAGGTGGCATCGAGGTGGCGGGCGTTCTTGAGGCGCAGGATGAAGATGCGGATTGCGGGGTCATCGGCGAGGCGGCGCATTTGGTCCATGAAGATTTCGGAGGCTGCGAAGAAGAGGTCGCCCTCGACGTGGAGTATGGCGATGTGTGGTCTTGGGCGCTGTTCTTTGCGGGTGATTTCGGCCAGTTCGCCTTCTTCGGTGAAATTGTATTCCTTGAGTTGGGGGATGGAGGCCTTGCGGAGGAACAGAGCGATCGAGAGGGCGGCGCCGAGGTAGATGGCGGTGTCGAGCGGGAGGAGGAGGCCGGCCACGAAGGTGGTGAGGAAGACCGCGGCGTCGCTGTTGGTGGACCCGAGGACGAAGCGGATATTGCGGGGGTGGATCAGGCTCGCCCCGATTGCGATGACGAGCACGGCGAGGGCGGGGATCGGGATCCGTCCGATGAACCGGCCGAGGGTCAGGACTCCGACCGTGAGGATGGCGCCGCTGACCATGCTGGAGGCGGGGGTTCGGGCGCCGCCTGTGAAGTTCAGGACGGAGCGGGTGAGAGAACCGGAGATGGGCATGCCGGAACCGAAGGCACATCCGAGGTTCGCGGCCCCCATGCTGAGGAGTTGCTGGTCGAGGTCGATCCGGTCTCCGGCCTGGGCTGCGAGCGTTTTGGCGATGGCGGAGCTTTCGAGGACCGAGAGGAAGGCGATGGCGAAGGCCACCGGGAGGAGGAGGCGGATGAGTTCCGCATCGGGGGGCGGCAGGCTCAGTGGCCAGTGACCGGGCGCGATGGCATCGAGCGTTCGGACCTGCCAGCCGTCGAACCAGCATTCCATGCCGGCGTGTGCGCCGGCGGCGGCCGCGAGGGTGAGGGCGACCGCGGGGAGCGCCCGGGCATGGCGGGTGAGGAGGAGGTAGAGGAGCAACGCTCCGGCGGCGAGGGCGACGGAGGGCCACCGGGTGTCGGACAAGGCTCCGACGGTTTGACGCACCACCTCGAGGAAGGTCGATGCCGGCGGGATGGAGTAACCGAGCACATGACGCAGTTGGTTGCCGATGATGAGGAAGGCCGCCGCGGTGATGTAACCGGTGACCACGCTGCGCGAGACGTAGCGGATGAGTTTTGCGGCCCCGGCGAATGCCCCGGCGATCAGGATCAGCCCCACCATCACCAGAAGCAACGGCATGGCCCGGAGCACCTCGTCCGGACCGAAGCCCAGTCCCATGAAGGCGGACAGCGACAGCACTGCGATGGCGTTGGTGGGCCCCAGCATCAGGAAGCGGGAGCTGGCGAAAAGCGGGCCGACGACGGCCGCGATCGCGGAAGCATAGATTCCGTGCTGGAACGGGAGTCCGGCGATCAGGGCGTAGGCCATCCCCTGCGGGAAGTCGAGCAGGGCGACGTTGGACCCCGCGCGGAGATCGGCTTGAAAGTCGCGGGTCGAGTAATTTTTGAGCTTGCGGCGGAGGGGGAAGTGTTCGAGGCGGCTTCCGCGCGGGAGGTTTTCCCTGATGGTCCGGAGGCGTTCGAGGCTCCACAGCGGGCGCGCCTTGTCATCCGGGGGGAGTTCGGGGCGGTCGGACACATCCGGGCCGAGCTTGCAGTTCCCGGGCGGGGGTGCAAGGGGATTTCCGCGGGGCCCTGACCGGGGACGGCGGCAGCGGGGTTGGTTTTGGTGAAGGGCGGGGCGCCGCGCTAATTTCGTGGGAGGACCCAGATGTTGCGGAAGAAGACCGGGTTGCCGTGGTTCTGGAGGAAGATGGGGCCTTCCGGTTTCCGGAGGGCTCCCGTGAGGGGGGCGGCGGTGGTGAAGTCCTTGGCGAGTTCCACGTTTTCATGGATGAGGACGCCGTTGAGCTTCACCGTGATCCGGGGCCATGCGGTGCGTTTTCCGTCGGGGTCGAAGGTGGCGGCGGTGAAGTCGACGTCGTATGTTTGCCATGTGAGCGGCGGGAGGCACATGTTGAGGCGGGGGGAGGCGATCGAGTAGATGCCGCCACATTCGTTCTGTTTTCCTTCGAGGCCGAAGGAATCAAGGATCTGGGTTTCCCAACGGCCGCCGTAGTAGACGCCGCTGTTGCCGCGCCCCTGTCCGCGGGCGTGGGGTTTGAACGGGGTGCGGAACTCGAGGTGGATTCTGTAGTTGGCGAATTCCGTTTTGCTCATGGAGTTGGCCGCGGCGAGGAGGCCGTTCTGGATCCGGCCGTTTTTCCATGGTTCGGCGGAGGAGCCGTCGAAGAGAACGACCGCGCCGTTGGGGGGCCTGGCTCCGAGGGTGGGGCTGTGGCGTTCGATCCGGGGGAGGGTGAGATCCTTCTTGCCGGGGCGGGTGAGCTTGAGTTTGCCGTTTCGGATCGTGGCCGAGACGGTTCCGTCGGTGGAAGCGATTTTGACCGAATCGCCCGTGCGGCTCCCGGTCAGGGCGGTGCGCTGTTTGCCGGGCGTCCATCCGCGGCCGGGGAGGCCATCATCGAGGAGCGCGGCGTTGAACTTGCCGTTTCCGAGCGCCACCACCTGGATTCCGGGGAGGCGCTGCGCGGGATCGGCTGCGTATTCGCCCTGGACCTTGAAGTCCGGGGATTCGGTGCGGGCGGTGTCGGGGTCGATCCATGTCTTGTTCTCGCCGGCGGAGGGCAGGGACAGGATGGCGAGGCCAAGAAGGATCGGGAGAAGGCGGACCGTGCGGGTTGATTTCATAAGTGCTTCAGTGGGTTGGCTGACGTGGGACAATACTGGCGCGGGGCGGGTCTCTTTCCTGAGGGCGGCGAATCCCGGCAGGAAAACCGCCCGGCGGCGGGTCGAAGGAAGCGGTCCTTAAGGTAATTGAAAGGCTTCTTGAAACGGACACGTAAGCCGGTACGATTGGAGACGAAATGATGAAGGAATCGATGAACAGGCGACGGTTCTTGCGCACGGGGGCGGCAGCCTCGGGCGGATTGGCGGCAGGATGGGGCGGGAACTTCCTGGCCCGTGCCGAGGATGTGCCGGAGGTGAAGAAGACGCGCAGCTACTGTCCGGCGATGGACTACCGGCGGCTGGGCGGCACGGGGGTCTGGGTGTCGGCGGTTTGCCTTGGAGGGCACTGGAAGCGGGTTCCGGAGGTGATCGGCCACAAGATCTCGGCGGTGAGCATGCCGGGGCCCGGGCCGGGGCTCGAGGCGCTGCGAAAGAACCGCCACGGGGTCGTGACGCGCTGTCTGGAAGTGGGCATCAACTTCGTCGACGCCTGCACGAAGGGCGAGGTCGCCATCTATGGAGAGGCGCTCAAGGGGAGGCGCGACAAGATGTACATGGGATTCGCGATGTGGCCCGAGTGCCCGCGCGAGAAGAAGTACCGGACTGCGGAGGCGCTGCTCGCGAAGCTGGAAGAGGGTCTGAAGTCGGCCGGAACGGACTACGTGGACGTGTGGCGGCTGGTGGCGTCGACTCCGGGAAACCACACCGCGGCGGAGGAGGAGGAATTCATCAAGGCCTTCGAGAAGGCGAAGCAACAGGGCAAGGCGCGCTTCACGGGGGTCTCGTCGCACGGCCGGCCGTGGCTGACACGGCTTGCGAACACCCATCCCGAGCACTTTCAGGTGCTTCTTTTCCCGTATACCGCCAAAACGAAGGAGCTTCCGAAGGGCAGTCTTTTCGAGGCGGTGCGGAAGCACAACATCGGCACCTTCGGGATCAAGCCCTTTGCCAGCGGTTCGCTTTTTCGGGGTGTTGACGACGAGGCGGAACGGAATCGCCGGGCGCGGTTGACGATCCGGCA
Organism: uncultured Roseibacillus sp.; assembly: GCA_964413545.1. GTDB lineage: Bacteria > Verrucomicrobiota > Verrucomicrobiia > Verrucomicrobiales > Akkermansiaceae > Roseibacillus_B. Next base: position 5,883 of record CAYPUM010000222.1, read on the forward strand.
CATCCTCGGGAATCCCGCCATTACCGCCCCCATCCCGGGTCTCGCCACGGTGGGCGAGGTGGACAACATGGCCCTCGCCATCAAGGAGTCCCGCCAGTTGGACCCGAAAGAGCTGGGGGAGCTGGATCACATGAACGAGCAGATGTGGGCCGGGCTGCCAGGCGACTACCAGTGGCTGAAGGACTGGGAATACGTGTGATGCGCCGGGTGGAACTGGCCGGATTGTTGGCGTGGGGCCTGGATGTTGCAACATTGTGAAGCGGAGGTCCTCCCTTGCGGTGGCGGCGGCGATCGGTCTGCCGGTGGTGCTTGCGTATTCGTGGCAGGCCGGGCTTTCGGTGTTTGCGGAGGAGGCTCGCGCCGCCGCGTCTGCCGGTGGGGGAAGCGCCGCGGCCGACAACTCGGCTTGTTTTGTTTGCCACGCCGACTTCGAGGAGGAGCCGCTTGTGACAACGCATGCGGAAGAAGGGGCCGGGGTCGGCTGCACCGACTGCCATGGCGTCTCGCAGGCCCATGCCGACGACGAGGGGCACACCACCCCGCCGGACGTCATGTTCCCCGCGGGGCGCATCAACCGGTCCTGCCGGCAGTGCCACAAGACGCACGATGCTTCTCCGGAACTCGTTATCCGGCGCTGGCAGGAGCGTTGCCCGGAGAAAGCCGGTCCGGGCGGGATCGTTTGCACCGACTGTCATGGCCGGCATCGCGTCGACGACCCGCGGGCCCGGTGGGACAAGCACACCGGAAAGCTTCTGGA
>CAYPUM010000223.1:0-6598 GCA_964413545.1 uncultured Roseibacillus sp.
GGTGTGTCCGGGGGTGGGTTCGAGTTCGCGGGCGGTTTCGAAGTCGTCGGCGGGGAAGGGGGCGAGGAGCAACTGAAAGGAACTCGCGTCGGCGGACTCGCGGATTTCGTAGGTGAGTCCCGGGAAGCTGGCGAAGCGAAGCACGAAGGATGGATTCGTCACGGGGTGGTAATCGGGAGCGGTCGCGAAGGAAAGGATGCGGAAGAAATCGCCGGGGTCCTCGGGATCGGTCATGCTGGCGAGTTCCTCGTGGTCGGGCGAGCCGTCGCCGTCCTGGTCGCTCGCGCGGTCGTCGACCCCGACCACGAGGCCGTATGCCGGCTCGAGGCGATCGTCGATCCCGTCGAGGTCGGTGTCCACGAGGGGAACGGTCGAGAACGGGAAGGCCTCCACCGCGCCGAGGTCCGGCAGGGGACCGGCGGGGCGGACGCCGCCGCGCTGGTCGGCGGCCGGGGTGGCGGCGAGTGGAACGGCGCCCTCGATGGCGGGCGATCCCGGAAGCGGCGGCATGACCGGCGCCGCTCCGCCGAATGCGTCGAGGGGCGCGAGGCGGGGATCGCCGGAGGTCAGATTGCCGCCCATGAGCTGCGGCGGGCTGCCGGCGAGATCGGGGTCGGTGGTGGCGAGGTTGCCGGCCACGATGCTGTTCTCGAGGGCGAGGGTTCCGGCCGACCAGAGTCCGCCGCCGTCGAAGAACCACGCGTGGTTGTCGGAGACCGTCACGTGCCGCAGGGTGGCGGTGCCGACGCTGGCGATTCCTCCTCCGGACCATGAGGCGAGGTTGCCGGCCACGGTGCAATTTTCGAGGGTGGCGGCGCCGGAGTTCCAGAGGGCCGCGCCCTCGACGGCGAAGCTTCCGGTGAGGCTGGCATCTTTCACGGTCAGCGTTCCATCGTTGCGGACGGCTCCCCCCTCGCCCGCGGCATGGCCACGCCGCATCGAAACCCGCTCGATCGTGAATTCCGTCGCGGACGGGACGTGGAACACCCGCGACAGTCCGCCGGCGTCGATATTGAATCCGTCCGGAAGCGCCGAAGCGTCGACGGTGAGATCCTTGTCGGGCATGAGCTCCGACCCGCCGAGAGTCAGTGTCAGGCCGTCGAGGGCCGGCTCGAAGGTGATCGTCGCTCCCGCCGAAGCTTCCGCCATCACCGCACGCAACGAACCCGCCGCAAAATCCGAGGCCGTCGAAACGACCGGCTCGAAGACGCTCGTCACCGTGATGTCGTCAAATGCGATCCCGTCGTCCGGCGCCGGCAGCAGGCCGTATTGCTGGAACTTGATTCGCACATCGGAGCCGAGCGCGATCCCGTTGGCCAGTGCGAAGGCGTTCAGGTCGAAGGTGTGGGTCTGGTAGGTCGATGTCGAGTTGGCGCCGGTCAGGCTGACGAGGGTGAACCAATCGTGGCCGCCATCGACGCTGAGCGCGACCCCGTCGGCGTTGGTCGAGCCGGAGAAGTCAACCGACCCGTCGGGGAGGTCGGGCATCGGGTGGTCGGCGTCGTCGAACTCCCGCTGCGCGAACGAGAGCCCCACCCGGACTGCGTCCTGCAGATCGAGGTGCAGCACCAACTCGTTCCGGCCGTTGCTGCCGGTTTTGGGGTAGGAGGCGTCGAGGACGACGTGGCGGGATCCGAGGGGGCCGTTGGCGTCACTCGTGACAATGCGGCCCCGGCCGGTCGAACGGGTTTCGAAGGCGGGCGGGAGGTCGCCGTCCTCGAAGTCGTCGGCGACGTCGGGGATGGCGGGGGTGGGCGCCCCGAAGACGGCGTCCCATGCGTTGATGAGACCGTGACCGGCGGTGACGTCCCGGCCGGGGGCGCCGAGGTCGATGGCGGTCGACTCGAGGGCGTCGTAGACCTGCGCCGCGGTGAAGGACGGGTTGGCCTGCCGGACGAGGGCCGCCACCGCGGCGGCGTGCGGAGCGGCCGCGGAGGTGCCGCCGAAGTTCGGGTAGCCATTGTTGTCGATGTCGGTCTGGATCAAGGGGAGGGCCGGAAAGAACGTCGTGTCGGTTCCGTCGACCGCCACGAGGCCGGGCGTGTTGCGCACCTCGGGCGACGCCATGGGCGTGCCGTCCGGCTCGAAGAGAATCGTGGTGGGACCCTGGGACGAGTAGGGCCGGACCGTGTCCTGGTCGAAGTAGGCGGCGGCCCCCACCGCCCGGGCGCCACCGGCGGCGGCGTGCGGGTTGACGGTGGGCGCATCCAGCGGGGGATCGGCACTGAGAGTGTAGTCGCCGAAGTTCACGTACTTGAGGCGCCCCGGGGGAGGACCGTCGAAGAGCGCGATCACCACGCTATACACTTGGGTGCTGCCGGTTTGGTTGATGAATCCCGTGCCAAGTCCCGGCGGGTTGAGATCCTCGTTCCAGAAGACGGGCGTCTCCGAGGGCACTTGCAGCGCGATATTGTCGTCCGCCGCAACCGAGACGATCGTGTCGCTGGAGTCGAGAAGGTAGTAGTCAAGTTCGGTGTCCACACCACTGGTCGTGTAGAAGGGGTCGTCCCACTGGAGGTTCGGGATGAACCTCCCCCCCGCGGGAATGGTCACCTCCTGCCGCAGGTCGATCCCGGGCCCGGGGTCGAAATCGTAGTAGTCGAGGTTGCGGCCGAGGGTGTAGGTTTCGCCGAGGATGTCGTCGAGGGCGCTGTCCGGCACGAAGTTGACGGTCGAGGACTCGTAGCCGCTGCGGCCCGAGTTGCCGGCGGCGCTGAAGTAATTGACGTCCCGGGTGGTGACCACCTCGTCGACGGCCTCAGCGATCACGCCGTCTTGGAATTTCGGCTCCTCGAGGAACTCGATGTCGTCGGCGATGACGGTGGCGTTGCCCTCGGCGGGATCGGCGAGGGCGCGGATGCGGTCTGCGCAGACTCCCGGGCTGCTTCCTCTCGAGTTGAAAACGAGACTGGCCCCTGGTGCGAGGTCGTGGACGAGCTGGCACATGGCGCGCCCTGCGTCAATGCCGCCGGCGCCCTCGTCGAGCACCGTTACTCCGCCTCCCGGCAGATCTCCCGATGCGATGTCGGCAGAGGCGCTTCCGTCACCCGAGACATCGAAGCTGTCGGCGAGGATGCCCACCCGCACCCCGTTGCCGTCGAATCCGGCGGGGAGGGCGGCCCGCACCCGATCCGCCTCATGCACGAAATCCCCCTGGCTCGTGACCGAACCGGCATGGTTGATCGGCGGGACGATCGGCCGGATTCCCATCAGCCCGTGTTCTCCGAGCGCTTCGAGGTCGTCGAGCCGGCTCAGCGGGATTCGTGCCTCGATGAAGTGGCGGGCGCCATCGGCGCAAAGGATCTCGACGCCGAGCGCCGTGAGGCGCGGCTGCAGCGCCTCGACGTCGCGGGCGGTGATCGTGACCAGAGCCTCCCCGGGTTCTGCTTCGGCGGAGGGCAAGGCGGCCTGTTCCCGGTTTGCGGCTTGCCTCATCAAGCGCTTCCGCCGCCAATCGAGGATTGGCGAGACGCGGACCGGCTCGCCGCGGCTCTTGGAACGAAGGGCCTCCCGCGCGAACTCGTGCGCGGATTCGGGAGGCGCGCCGGCGCCAAGGGCCGGCATCGCGGCGGCCAGCAGTGCTGACAGGATGCTCGGGGTCGTGCGGTCGCGGCAACAAGGCTTGGAAAGCCGGGTCTGGCTGATCATCGGCTGGGATTGGGGGTTGGGGATCGGGCGGAGCCGGGGCCGGCCTGAAGGGAACGAAATTCGCCGCGAGCTGGCAAGGCTTTTGCAGGAACCTGATGCCGGCGGGCGCCGGATCGCGGCGTCCATCGTGGTTTCTCTCTGCGGGCTCGGGCGATGCGCAAGCGCTGGTGCGGCTCCGCCGTCCCGCCTACTCGATATCCGCCACGATGTTTTTGAGGTAGGCGGCCAGTTCGGGGCCGAGGTCGGGTCGTTTCAGGCCGAACTCGATGTTGGTTTTGAGGAAGTCGAGCTTGTTGCCGATGTCGTATCGTTTGCCCGAGAAGCGGAGCCCGAACATGCCGTGTTCGGCGAGCATGATGCGCATCGCGTCGGTGAGCTGGATTTCGTTGTTCATGCCCGGCGGGGTTCGGGCGATGTAATCGAAGATCTCGGGCTGGAAGACATAGCGGCCTGCGATGGCGAGGTTTGAGGGGGCTTCCTCGGGGGCGGGTTTCTCGATGAGCTGGTCGAGTTCGATGACGCCGTTGCCGTGGCTGTCGCCCCCGGCGATGCCGTAGCGCGACACCTTGTCGACCGGGACCTCCTCGAGGGCGATCACCGACTTGCGGTGCTTTTCGAAAATGTCGAGCATCTGCCGGAGGATGGGGCGTTCGGGGTCGTCGCTTCCGAGCAGGGTGTCGCCGAGGAGAAGCGCGAACGGTTCCTGACCGACGAAGAACCGGCCGTAGGAAACGGCGTCCCCCAGCCCCCGCAGTTCCTTCTGCCAGATGAAATGGATATCCGCCATGTCGGAGATGTGGCGGAGTTGGTCGAGGAGTTTCTGCTTCCCTTTCTGGGCAAGCTCCAATTCCAGTTCCATGGCGCGGTAAAAATGCTCTTCAATGGCCCGCTTCGAGCGCCCGATCACCATCAGGATCTCCCGGATCCCGGAACGCACGCATTCCTCGACCACATACTGAATCGTCGGCGTGTCGACAATCGGCAGCATCTCCTTCGGCTGCGACTTCGTGGCGGGCAGCAGCCGCGTCCCGAAACCGGCGGCCGGTATGACGGCTTTGCGAACAGTCATGGCGTGAGGCGTGGGGCGTGTCGTGTGGGGCGCCGGTGGCGTCCGGCGCCAACGGACGCGACACGTCACTTCGTTAACGTTGGGGGAATTGTGTGTTGGAGTGAGGCGAAGGGAGGGGGGGCGGCTGGAGGGCGTGGAGGCGCCTTGGAGCTAATCGCCGGCGGCATGCGGTTCTTCGAGGATGTGCGGTTTGAAGACCTCGACGCCGAGGGGGGCGAGGCGGTTTTCGAGGGCTTGGAACATTTCCTCGCCGGCGTAGGCGCCGGTGATGGCGCCGCCGGAGCCGGTGAACTTCGCGGAGGCGCCGGTCGAGCGGGCGGTTTCGATCATGTCAAGGTTGCCTTTCGAGATCTGGCAGATTTCGCGGCGGAGGTCGAAGTTGCGGTCGAGCAGGGGGCCGATCTTCGTTCCTTCGCCGCCGACGAGCAGGTCGCGGACCTGCCGGGTGAGGCCGGCCCATTCGCTGATGGCGTCGAGCACGACCTGTTCGCCGCGCCGGTAGCGGCCGCGGAGGTCGTTGTGGATGATCTCGGAACCCTCGGAGAGATGCGTGGTGTATGCGATGTAGAGCGGCGGGAGGAGGGCCGGGTCGAGCGGTTCGTACATCCCGTAGCCCTGTTTCTCGAAATGGGCTGCGTCGAAGTCCATGAAGACCAGCCCCTCGTAGGCCTGGACGACCCGGTCCTGCAGTCCGGCCGGGATGCGCAGCTCGTCGTTCTCGACCGACAGCGCGAGGTTGGCCAGAACCGGCGGGGTGATCTTGACTCCGTAGTAGGCCATCAGGGCGCGCAGGCAGGCCGTGATGATGGCGCTGGACCCCGCCATGCCCACGTGGGGGGGGATGTCGCTGTGATAGCGCAGGGTGAAGTTGTCGGAATGCAGCTCGATGCCGCCCTCGCGGCAGTAGTCGTGGAAGCGCTTCACGGAGGCCTTGAGCAACCGCAGCCCGCCGTAGTATCCGAAGTTGTGGGTGTCCTGCACGAGGTCCGCGATGTTCTCGAAGATCATCTCGTCGCGCCGGGCGGGCTGGATTTCCAGCTCGGGCGACTCCCACAAGGTGACGGTGGCGGAGAAGTTCCGCACGATGAACGAAATGGTCTTGCCGTGATATCCGTCGGACGGGTTGCCGACAAGGCCGGCCCGGGGATGGGAGCGCGCTGTGATGACCATTGGGGGGGCGGGGCGGTCGTCTGCCCGCGCCCCCATAATGTTAGAGGGCGCAAACATCAATCCTCGATTTCGCGCGGAGGCCGGACGGATCGGCCGCTGACGGCCGGCGCCGAAGAGGGAGCCATCAAGAACCCTCGACAGCGCGGCCCGAACCGCCAACACTCCGCCCATGTCCGAAGCACTCCCCGTTCTCATCGGCGGATCGATCGCCATCGACAACGTGAAGACGCCGGAGGCCGAGCGGCGCGATCTCCTCGGCGGCTCGGCATCCTACGCCGCCCTCGCCGCGAGCTATTTCACCTCGCCGGCCCATCTCGTCGGCATCGTCGGGGCCGACTTCCCCCCCGAGCACCTCGAGATGCTGGCCCGGCACGGCGTCACCCTCGAGGGAGTCGAGCGCTCCGGGCGGCCCTCGTTCACGTGGACCGGGGAATACCACGCCGGCATGAACGAGCGGACCACCCGCAACGTGGCGGTCAACGTCCTTGAAGACTGGCGGGTGGTCGTCCCGGCCGGGGTTGCGGGGGCCCCCTTCGTGGTGCTCGCCAACATGTCTCCCGGCAACCAGCTCGAGATGCTCGCCCAGTGCGCCGCCGCCCCGCGCTTCGTTCTCGCCGACACCATGGACCTCTGGATCAACATCGCGCGCGATCCCCTGCGCCGCGTCCTCGAACAGGTCGACCTCCTCGTGGTGAACGACTCCGAAGCCCG
>CAYPUM010000224.1:0-6572 GCA_964413545.1 uncultured Roseibacillus sp.
TAGTGGCTGGCTTGGCCGAGGGCCTTCTCGTTCAGTCCGGTGATCTTGAAGAGGCGCGCCGTTTGCCGGGGGCTGAGGGGATTGCGGCCGGGCGCCGGGCCCGGGCGGGCCGAGTAACCGGTCGGGTAGTAGGGGGCGTTGAGATCGATCCAGGTGACGATGCGGTCCAGCTCGTCCCGATCGAGCCTGACCCTTGGTTTTCCGTTGTCATCGGGATGCCCCGTCCTGAGGAGCTTGACGAGCGGGCTGGTGCGGGACCCCCAGGTGAGGGCGGGCAGGTGGCCGGCCGGGCCGGCTCCGATGGCGCCGGTGAGGCCCTTGCTGTGCAACTCGCAGTAGGAGATGTTGAACGCGAAGTTCTTGTCGCCCGCGAGGATGATCGCCTTAGCCCCCTTGCGGCCGAAGTCGTGACACTCGAGACAATGCTTGTCGAATACCGGCTGGACCTCGGCGAGGTAGTTGAACCGGCGCGGCGGCCCCTGCCAGCTCTTCAGCTTGGCGGGCGGGCGCTGGAGGGCCATGGTCATCAGGCCGGGAGCGGGAGGCATATAGGACCCGTTGCGGGCTTCGTGGCATCCGATGCAGCCCCGCCGCTCGCCGGAGTGCACCGATGTTCCGGAGCGCATGCTGTGGATCATCATGCCATGCTTGTCGAGGAGCTGGAAGTAGACGAAGCGATCCGCGGGGACCTCGAAGTAGGCGCTGCCGTCTTTCTCGACGGGGGCGGTGCCGAGGATGCTCTTCGCGATGAAGCCGGACCATCCGATCTGGCCCTCCTGATGTCCGAGGGCGCGCCAGATGTGTCGTGATTTGCCGCGCTTGCTGTGGGCCTGGACGACCCGCACGAATTTGACGGCGGCGGGCTCGACGCCCTGCATGTGGGTGCCCTCGTAGACATTCTGGATATAGAACTGGCCGCTGCCGTTCTTGTAGTCGCGCGTCGAGGCGATCACGACGGGTCTCGGGCAGGGCGCGAGGGGCATGGGGTGATAGCAGCCGGGGTGCTCCTGGTGGAGCCTGACCTCGTTGCCGTCCATGTCGCCGAGGTGGATGGCGGCCGGGGAGCGTCGGTCCTTGGCGACCACGAAGAGGAAGTGGCGCTCGTCGAGGGGGAAGGGGGTGTTGTACCAGGGGCGGACGTCGCCAAGGGCGTCGTTCCAGCCATGAAGTCTGTAGTCGTGGCTGACGGTCAGCAGGGCGCGGGCCTCCTCGGGCCAGATACTGGTCATCCGCGGGATCCCCGGGGCGGGCCGCCGGTTGGCGGGCAGAACCAGCTTCGGGGGGTTGTCGAAGCGCTTGATGAGATCCGCCGGCCAGGTGCGCTCGATCGAGGCCCGGCCGTCCACCGCGACTTTCGGGTTGACGACGGCCATTCCCCCGCCGAGCGAGCCGTGATGGGTTCCGAGGATGCAGAGGAGCTTGCCGGTTCCGGGGATGGCCCGGGCGGTCCACGGCGCGGCGGGGTGGGCGGTATTATTGCCCCAGACCACGCCCTGGTTGCAGCCGTCGGGATTGGCGGCCCAGAACCCGTGGCCGTCGCCGAAGTTACGGTCCACATAGTCCCAACGGCTGTAAAGGATGCGCCCGTCCGGCATGAGGGAGAGTTCGTTTTCGTGGACCGTGCTTCGCGTGATCTGGTGGATGTTGGCGCCGTCGGCGTCCATCCGGAAGATCTGGGGGACGAGCTGTCCGGCGCACGGCACGATCTTGTGGTCGCGTGTCGAGCAGAACGCGATCTTTCCGTCGGGCAGGTAGATCGGGTCCACGTCGTAGACGTCCGGCGCGAAGGTGAGCTGCTTCGGAGCGATCTCGCCCACGCCGGTGAAGAGGGCGGCGGGATCGACCTCGATCTCGTAGATGTGGAACTTCGCGCCGCCGTCGCGGCACATCGAGAAGACGACGCGCCGGCCGTCGAAGTGGACGCAGGGCCGCCGGATCATGCCGCGGGGGGCGGACACCAGCAGGCGCGTCCGGCCGGTGGCGGGATCGAGCACCTTGAGCGCGGCGCCCATCCGGGAGAAGCAGGAGGGCCGCATGTAGGAATGGGTCCCGTCCCGGTCCGGAGCGCGGACCGTGAAGAGGATGGGTGTGCCGCCGAGGAGTGCGGCGGGGTCGAGGACCTCTCCGGTTGCCGGCCCGGCCCGCAGCAACAGGCAGCCGGCAACGATGACGGTGGACGTCTTCCCAAACATCACAGGAACCGTCCCATTATACGCGGTCCCTTTCCGCGCCCTTGCGGCGATCTGAGGACCTCATTTCAGGTCGATCCGGTTCGACGGCGTTGGTGACGGCGACCTGTGCGACGATTCTCCCCATGCCCGGATCATCGACTCCGGCGGGTGTCGGAACAAGTTGAATCAACGGAGGTTTTGTTCCCCGATGAGGCGGATGCCGAGGAGGGTGAGGTCGGGGACGATGTCATCGACTTCCGGGAGGCTGCGGGCGATGAGGGGGGCGTCGCCGCCGGTGGCGAGGACGCGGGGCGGGCCGGGAAGCTCGCGCCGGATGGCGGCGAGGATTTCGCGGATCACGCCGCGATAGCCGAGGACCGCGCCGGCGCGCATGGCCTCGACGGTGGACCTTCCGATGGCGCTTCGGGGTTCGGCGAGGTCGACCGCGGGGAGGAGGGCGGTGCGCCGGTGGAGGCCTTCGGTCATCGAGGCGAGGCCCGGGGTGATGGCGCCTCCGAGGTAGCGGGCCGGTTTGCCCACGACGTCGAAGGTGACGGCGGTTCCGAAATCGACCACCACGACGGGGGCGCCGGCGAGGTGGTGCCCGGCGACGGCGTCCGCGAGGCGGTCCGCTCCGATCTCGGCAGGGGCCGGGTAGTCGATCTCGATCGGCAGGCGGCTGTGGTGGGAAACCATGTGGAGCGGGGCGCCGGCGAGGGCCTTGGCGAGAACGATCGCGACGTCGGGGACGACCGAGCAGAGCACCGCGGCGTCAAAGGTCCGGCGTGCGAGGATCTCCGCGGTGGATTCCATGGTGAGTTCGCGGGTCGGGAAGCGTTCCACGGGGCCGATGAGCTTCCCTTCCTCGGCGAGGGCGAACTTGGTGCGGGTGTTGGAGTTGTCGACGAGGAGGAGGCGCATGGCGGCGGTGAGCAGAGCAGGACGCGCGGTGAAAGGGAAAGGAAAAAGACCGCGGGGGAGAGCCCCCGCGGCCTTTGAAGCAACGATACACGCGAGATGGTGGAAATCAGTAGGAGCCTTCCTCGACGCCGTAGGCGGGCACGCCGTGTTCGGCGACATCCAGGCCCTCCACCTCTTCCTGCTCGTCGACCCGCACGCCCATGAGGAGCTTGAGCGCGAAGAACACCACGAATGAGAAGGCGAAAGCAAAGATGCTGATCGAGAGAGTTCCGAGCAACTGGATATGGAACGGGGCGCCCGCCCCCGGCATCGTCAGGAAGGGAATCCCCACCGCGAGGGTGCCCCAGATCCCGCAGATCCCGTGGACCGAGATGGCGCCCACCGGATCATCGATCTTGAGCCGGTCGAAAGTGATCACGGCGAAGACCACGAGGACGCCCGCGACGGAGCCCGCGATGATCGCGCCGAGGATGGACATTTGATCCGCCCCGGCCGTGATGCCGACGAGGCCGGCGAGGATGCCGTTGAGGGCCATCGAGAGGTCGGGCTTCCGCAGAGCGGCCCAGGCGGTGAACATCGAGGCCAATCCCCCGCAGGCGCCCGCGATCGAGGTGGTGACGATGACGTATGCGATGAGGCCGGGATCGGCGGAGAGAACCGAGCCGCCGTTGAACCCGAACCAACCGAACCAGAGGAGGAAGGCGCCGATGGTGGCGAGGGGCAGGTTGCTTCCAAGGATCGGCTTGATGCCGCCGGGGGTGAACTTGCCCCGGCGGGGGCCGAGAACCAGGACGCAGGCCAGGGCCGCGAAGCCTCCGAAGGCATGCACCACGCTCGATCCGGCGAAGTCATGGAAGCCGTTGGCGTCGAGGATGCCGCCGCCCCACTTCCAGCCGCCCGTGATGGGGTAGGCGAAGCCGACGAGGAGGGCGGCGAACACCATGAAGGCGGGGAGCTTCACCCGTTCCGCGACCGCGCCCGAGACGATGGTGGCGGCCGTGGCGGCGAACATCGCCTGGAAGATGAAGTCCGCCCAGCCGGTCTGGCAGAGGCCGGTGCCCCCGTAGGAAAGGTCGGCGTTGTCCGCCGGTGTTCCACCGATGGGCGCCCCGAACGCAAAGAGGTTGTTGATCGTCCAGTCGCCGGGGTACATGGCGTTGAAACCCCACAGGGCGTACAACAAAATCCCGATGCAGATGATGTAGGCGTTCTTGAAGAGAATGTTGACGGTGTTCTTTCTCTGAGTCAGGCCCGATTCGAGGGATGCGAACCCGAGATGCATGATGAACACCAGGAAGGCGCACAGCAGGATCCAGAGGTTGCTGACGGTGAAGAAGGGCGCTTGTTCGTAGCGGTCGTAGTAGCCCTCGGCGGCCGTGATCTGTTCTTCGGTCAGAGCGGACCGGCCCCCGCCGAACTGCATGTACTTGTAGATGGCGGCGCCCACCAGATCGACCGCCCCTTCGTCGTAGCCGGCATGCTCGGGGTCGAGCATCTCGGACGTGACGGCATACTGCTCCGCGGCCGGATCGATCAGCTCGGCCCGCAGCGCGGCCGGCGTGAGGATGACGAGTGCCGGAAGAAGGACAGAAAGAAACTTCCGGAACAAGGTGGTGACATTACGCGTTCGCATGGTTCTGTTATGGCTGGGTTGGTTCGCCGGACGCCGGAAAAGCAGGGAGTGTGCCAAGTGGGCCGCGCGGCTTCATAAATCCGGACCGGGGATCAATACAGGCCGAGCGCGCCGAAAGAACTCCCGCTGATGGGGCGATGAGCGAACGCGGAGACATTCACCATGGCGGACACGGAGGACACGAAGATCTCCCGGGCTTTCCGAGTCCATTCGACCTTCTTGCGCTTCGTATTCTTCGTGGTCAACGAAATGAAGAATTGCGGTTGGCCGTCCCGTGGGAGGACTTGGCACGGTTTGTGCTTGGCAGGGTCGCGTAATGAGAGCGAGCACTGTTACAATGTTGGTCGGGACTGCGGTTGCCCTGTCGGGTGTGGCGCGTGCCGAGATTGAAGGCGAAATCCATGTGGGCTATGCCTCGATATATGAATTCCGCGGGGTGAATTTTGGAGATCATCTTGCGGAAGGCGGGGCTGATGTTTCGATGGAGGCGAACGGATTCGGGCTGTCGGCGGGCGTCTGGTATGGGGACGTGAGCGACGGCGGCACGAACGAGTTGGACCTCTACGCGGCGGTTTCGCGGGATTTCGCGCTCGGCAAGTACACCACCACCGTGGAGTTGGGCTACACGCATTTCACGTTCCCGGATGCCGCCACGGGGAATCCGATCAAGGAGCCGTATCTGGGGATCTCGGCGGAGGTCATCGAGGGGCTGTCGGCGGGATTCACGGCGTACTGGGCGACCAGCAACAATTTCTTTGCGGACGGGTCCGATCTGAACGGTTGGTGGTTTGACCTGTCGGCGAGCTACAGCCGCGAGATGGCGCCGGGTGTTTCTCCGGAAGCGACGGTCGGGATCACCTACAGCGCCGGATACAACCCGGCGGACAACGACGGCCTCGGTTTCGACGGGTTCGACCACGTCTACGCGACGCTGGGAGTGCCGGTCATGCTGACGGAGACGGCCTCGCTGAATCCGTTTGTGAAGGGAGTCCTCAACGTCTCCGGCGACGATCGTGATTTCCTGATCGGCGGGATCTCGCTCAATGTCACATGGTGATTTTTGAGGGGCTGGCGGCGATCTCGGGGTTTTGGCTGATGAGGTTGGTTTGTTCGCCGATGCCGGCGGTGAGCTTGAACAGTCTCCATGCGCCGGCATCGTGGAAGCAGGGCGGCTTGTAGCGTTTGCCGTTGATCTTGTCGATGGTGAGGACGCAGGGCCGGGCGCGCGCATCCGTGTAACCGGGGAACAGGTGGATTTGGCAATCAATTCCCGGCCTGCGTCCTTGTCTTGCCATCGTCGTGCCGCCGGTGACAGTATCCGGCCGCACCAGCACCACCACCATGTTCGAATCCATCCAACTCGCCCCGCCCGATCCGATCCTTGGCTTGACCGAGGCGTTCAAGGCCGACCCCAATCCCGACAAGATCAACCTTGGGGTTGGAGTTTATCAGGACGACGACGGCAAGACGCCCGTGCTGGAGGCGGTGAAACGCGCCGAAGCGAAGGTGTTCGAGGCGGAATCCACCAAGGGATACCTGCCGATCCTCGGGTCCTCCGAGTTCGCCGGCCATGTCCAGCGACTCCTGTTCGGCGCCGGCAACGCGCCGGATGCCGCCGGGCGCGCCGTGACGGCGCACACGCCGGGGGGGACCGGGGCGCTGCGGGTCGCGGCGGAGTTCCTGCGCATCCACGCCGGCAACCCGGCGGTCTGGCTGACCACCCCGACCTGGCCGAACCACGAGCCCGTGTTCGCCGCCGCCGGGGTCGAAACGAAGACCTTTCCGTGGTTTGATTCCGGCACGAACCGCTTCGATGCCGGCGCGGCTCTCGATGGCCTGCGCCAGAT
>CAYPUM010000225.1:0-6563 GCA_964413545.1 uncultured Roseibacillus sp.
GAACCTTCGGCCCGCCTGATCATGGCGCGGGCAGGCGGGCATCTCAATCGGGTAATCTGGAAATCAGTGCGACACCATAGCTTCAAGTCAGAACTGCTGTTCCCCCTGCTTCTGGCCGCTGCGTCGACGGTGAGTTCCTGTGGCCCTGATACGCAGGCGCCGGCCCCCTTTTCGGCGCATTGCGTGATCACCTCTTCCACGGCGGGTTCCGGCACGGCGACGACGGCAAGATCGACTTCGGGGTCGATTGCTCCCACCGTGTCATAAGCGGTGTGGCCGAGGATTTCGTCGGCGGAGGGATTGACGGGATGAACCTTGCCTTGGTATCCGGAATGAAGGATGTTGCGGAAGATGGCATGGCCGACGGCGTCCTCGTCACGGGAAGCCCCGGCCACCGCGATCGAGCGCGGCGAGAAAAGGCAGTCAAGATCGGACGCCATGGAACTGACCGGTGAGCGGGAACGGCGTCACGACGCCGTCGGCCACAAGTCGGCGAAGTCGCCGGGCAGGACGCTGCGGACGTCGGAGATCTCGCCGGCCGCGATGCGCTTTTGCAGCATCGTGAGGACCGCGCGAGTGGACGCCTCGGGATCGGACGGGCCGGGAGCGGACTCGAGTTCCCGGCGGACCCGGTCGAGGAACTCCGGGCGCTTCATCTTGTCGGGCTTGCCGGCGGGCGACCAGCCTTCGTAGTAGACGCCGCGCAGCGGCGACGGGAGTTCGGCGGCGAGATGGGCGGCCTCTTCCGCGGTGAGGCGGTCGCGCAGGGCGTGCAGCACGGAGCGGGCGGCATGATAGGCGGCCTGGCGGCCGCCATTGGGAAGGGCTTCCTGCACGTCGTTCAACCATTCGTAAGTCTTCTGGACGGAGGCATTGATGTTGGCGGTGACTGGATCGCTCATAAGACGTTTTCCTGATGGAGGGTTCTGGAAAGCGGCCGGAGTTCGGCCGCGCTGATCGACACCCGAGTCGACACGTCACGGCGCGCACACACAGACAGAAGCGCCGCGCTGTGCCGGCCCGGTGCACCCCAATCATCGTTCGAGGAAGCGCCCAAGGGAAGCGGGCGCCGCCCGGCATGAACCGTACGAAGCGCAAGCGGACCGGGTACGCGCTTTGCTTAGGGCGGAGGATGTTCCCCGCCCGTCCTGATCCGCGATGCCCGGCAGGCGCCGCGAAGCATGTCGGGCGGGGGTGGCCTGACCCCTATTCTGACATGGAGGAGCATCAGGTGCGCCGCCTCCTTGTGCTCGAGGACGGGAGCAACCGGGCGATCGGGATCATTTCGCTGGGGGACATCGCGGTGCATGCCGGGAGACGGGGGAGCTTCTTCAGATGGCGTACTTCCTTCTCTTTCTGAAAAGCGTGCTGTTATCGATGTCGAGGATAGTGGCGGCTTGTTCGAGGGTTGCGGACTTTCTGACCACTTCCCGGATGTGGAACGCTTCGAGTTCTTCGAGACTGATCCGGCTGCCGACGGCCGGGAGGGGATGGCACGAGGTGGAGTTCAGCCCGAGGTGGACCGGTCCGATGGCGCCGTTGTGGCAGGTCAGAACACCGCGCTGCACGACGTTTTCGAGTTCGCGGAAGTTGCCGGGCCATGAGTGTTTCATGAGAGCCTCCCATGCTTCCGGGGTGAAATCGACCATGGATTTGCCGAGTTCGGAGCGGGCTTTGGCGAGGCATTGTCGCGCCACCCGTTGGAGGTCGGCGGGGCGGTCGCGCAGGGGGGGCAGGTCGAGCGCCACGACGTGCAGTCGATAGTAGAGGTCCTCGCGGAACTTTTTTTCGGTGACGCGTTGTTTGAGGTCCTGGTTGGTGGCGGCGATGATGCGTATTTCGGCGTGATGGGTTTCGGTGTCGCCGACGCGTTCGTATTCGCGCTCCTGGAGAAGGCGCAGGAGCTTGGGTTGGATCGCGGGCGGAAGGTCGGAGACCTCGTCGAGAAAGAGGGTGCCGCCGCGAGCGGCCGCGACCTTGCCCCAGTGATCGCGGATGGCGCCGGTGAAGGCGCCCTTCCGATGGCCGAACAGCTCGCTTTCAAGGAGCTGCTCCGAGAGGGAAGGGCAACTCACGGTCACGAAGCCGTTCTCCCGGTACGGGCTGGCGTCGTGCATGGCCCGTGCGAGCATGGACTTTCCGGTTCCGCTCTCGCCGAGGAGGAGAACCGAGGCCGGAGTGGCGGCAACGCGCCGGGCCGCATCAAGGACGGAATCAAGGGCGGGGTCGGAGGAGGGATACTCGAGATCCGGCAAGCCGGCGAAATCCCCGGAATTCGTCGCGCTGTTCATCGCGGCCAAGATTGCCGGTCCCGAAGAGCCGCGCAATAGACGGGGAATCGCAGACGATGATCAGGGATCTCATTACCTGCACTACGTCAGATCACAGTCCCTTGCGCCGCGCCTGCGGGAGCCATGCGTCGATGTAGCCGAAGATGAGATTGATCACGACGATCACGAGGGCCACCCCCACCGCGAGGAAATACAGTTGCAGCGCCACTGCGATGCCGATTCCGGCCGAGAAGAAGATCGAGGCGGCGGTGGTGAGATAGCGGACACGTTCTTCGGACGGCACCTTCAGGATGGTTCCGGCGCCGATGAAGCTGATTCCGACGATGATGGCTTCAATGATACGAATCGGGTCGGCCCGCAAGAACGACGCCCCGGTGGATGCCTCGAAGCTGTCGACCAAGGCGGGCCCGAGGAGCACCAGCAGGGCCGTGGCGCCCCCCACCAGCATGTGGGTGCGGAACCCGGCCGGCTTGGCCGAAATCTCGCGTTCGAGGCCGACCGTCCCGGCGAGGATCGACGCCACCACCACCGCGAAGAGGTTCTGCATCTGATCTGCTGGAATGTAGCCTGTCATTCTGTGTCGGGATGCCGGTTGCGGGATGTGAAGCGGTCACCGTGCCAACCGGGACGGGAGCTGTGAGAGAGGCGCAGAATGCAGGCCATGATGATGCGTTCGTGATTCCTGTCATCGAAGCCGTATCGCGCATTATGCACGTTCCGGCGGCCGGCGGGGTGCGACCTGCAATCGGGCGCCTTCGGCCGGTCCTTCTCAAGCGCCACCGGCTGCCGCTCGTTGGCGGGTGACCTTCTGCAACCTGTCGAGCGCGTTGCTGGTGGCGGCCGGGCAGGAGTTCCCGGCCGTTTCGAGGGAGCGCATCGCATCGGGCAGGGACGCGATTTCGTTTCGGGCGTGATGGCGGGCTTGATCAAGGGTGGTGGCGGGCATGGTGCGTCGGCCGTTCTCCATGACCTTGACGAGCAGCGGGAGGCGTTGGCGGGGAGGCTCATCGTGCAGGCCGATCTCGTCGCCGGTCATGCGCCCGTCTTTGCGGGAGCGGAAGACCTGTTTGCGGCCGGGCAGGGTGGCCTTGTCCTCGGAGAGCTTGAGGCGCGGCTTGCCGGCATAGGATGTGATCTTGTAGGCCATGTCGAGGCTCGGGGCGTCGTCGCTGACGACGAGGCTGGTGCCGACGCCGAATCCGTCGACGGGGGCCTTCTGGGAGAGCAATTCGGCGATGCGGTGTTCGTCGAGGCCGCCGGAGACGAAGATCCTGACGTCGTTGAGGCCTGCCGCATCGAGGAGGCTCCGCGACTCGCAGGCGAGGGCGCCGAGGTTGCCGGAATCGAGCCGGATGGCGCGGAAGGAGAATGCCTCCCCGTGCCGGCGGCGCAGGTTGATGACGCTGCGGACGCCCTCGAGGGTGTCGTAGGTGTCGACCAGAAGCGTCGAATCGGGATAGAGTGCGGCGAACTCCCGGAAGGCGCACTCCTCGCGGTCATGAGCCTCGACGTAGCTGTGAGCCATGGTCCCGAACAGGGGGATCCCGAAGGCCATGCCGGCGGCGGCGTTGGAGGTGCCGGCGGCGCCTGCGAGATAGGAGGCCCGGGCGGCCTTCATGGCGCCGTCGATGCCGTGCGCGCGGCGCGAGCCGAAGTCGACCACGGTCCGGCCATCCGCCGCGGCGGTCACCCGCGCCGCCTTGCTCGCCACCACGCTCTGGAAATGCACCTGGTTGAGGATGAAGGTTTCGAGCAACTGCGCTTCCTGGATGGGCGCTTCGACCTGGATCAATGGCTCGCGGGGAAGAGCCGGCGTCCCCTCGGGCATGGCATACACGTTTCCGGTGAAGCGCATCGCGCCGAGATGCCCGAGAAACTCCGGGGAGAAGTGAGCCTGATCCCGCAGGAAGTCGATCTCCTCGTCGTCGATCCGCCATGATTCGAGGAACCGGAGCACGTCCTCCAGGCCGGCGGCCACGATGTAGTTTCGCTCGCGGGGCATCTCCCGGAAGAAGAGTTCGAACACCGCGGTGTCGTTCATGTTCTCGTGGTGGTAGGCCTGCGCCATGGTCAGCTCGTAGTAGTCGGTGAAGAGTCCCATGGGCGGGTGCATTGGCGGCGTCACATGGTCGGAGTTCATGGAGGCGGGTTGTCGGGGGCGACGATCGCGCCGGCGGCGCGCATCTCGTTGAGGGCGCGGCTGCCGTCGCCCGTTTCAAGATCGACGGCGCGGGTGGCATCCGGGATGAGGCGGACTTCGAATCCCGCCTTCAGGCCGTCGAGGACGGTGGCGCGGACGCACACGTCGAGGGCGAGGCCGCCCACCCGGAGCCTTCGCACGCCCCGGTCGCGCAATAGCGGCGCAAGGGAGGTCCCCTGGAAGGCGGAGTAGTCGTCGTGGCCGGGTGCTTCGCCTTTCGAGACGATGATCGCCCCGTCGGCGATGATGAGATCCGGGTGGAAGGAGGCTCCCGGGGTTTCGCGGACACAGTGTTCGGGCCACGGTCCGCCGTGTTCGGCAAAACTCACGTGATCCGGCGGATGCCAATCGCGCGAGTATGCAACGGTCGCGCCGCTGGTCTGCGCGGCCTGTATCCAGCGATTCAGGACCGGAATGATGGCGTTCGCGCCGTCGACCGCGAGCGCCCCGCCTTCACAGAAGTCGCGCTGGACGTCCACCACCACGAGGGCGTCCGTTTCCGCGAGGTCTGGATGGCCGGGAGTCATCGACGGATGGGTTCCATGGAGTTTAGCGCAGACAGGCGACGTCGGCCAGCGACACCTTGCCGGCGCGGGCCTTCGCGAGGGCGTTGTCCCGAATCGAGCGCACCCCGATTTCGCGAAGGTGCGCCCGGAGGGATTTCTCGTCGGCGTGATCGAGGAGGAGGTCGTGGCCGTTCTCGTCGATGTTCCAGAGTTCGAAGGCGGCGGTGAGGCCGCGGTAACCCGTGCCGAGACAGCGGTCGCATCCCGGAGCATCGAAGACCCGATCCGGCGTCTCGAGGTGATTCTCCTCGATCCATGCCCGCTCCGCCCCGCTCGGTGGCCGGTTGCTCCGGCACGAGTCGCAGAGGAGCCGGAAGGTGCGCTGGCTGATGAGGACCCTGAGCGCCGCCACGATCTGGTAGTCCTTCACGCCGAGATTGCGGAGGAGGGAGACGGCGCCGGCCGCGTCGCGCGCGTTGAGGGAGCTGAGCAGGATGTGTCCGCTGAGGGCGGCGTCGATCGCGATTTCAGCCGTTTCGGCGTCGCGGACTTCGCCGACTGCGATGACGTCCGGGTCGTGCCGGAGGACGCGGGTCAGTCCGCCGGCGAAGGAGATGTTGGAGGGCGAGTTGGACTGGTCGATCTGGACCTGGTTGATGGAACCGAGGGTGAGTTCCACCGGGTCCTCGAGGGTGATGATGTTGCGGTTCTCACGCGCGAGTTCGTTGAGCAGCGCGTAGAGGGTGGTGGTCTTGCCGGAGCCGGTGGGGCCGATCACGAGGAGCATGCCGACCGCTTGTCTCACCCATGTCCGGAGCTGCTCCTCGCCGGCGCGGTCGAGGCCGAGTTCCTCCAGTCGAAAGGGCGTCCGTCCGGGATCGAGGACGCGGATCGACAGCTTGTCTCCCAGCACCGAGGGGATGGATGCGACCCGCAGGTTCACCTTTCGATCACCGAGGGACACGGCGGCGTGACCGTCGTGAACGTCCGGCTTGGTGGCGGCGTCGATACCGGCACTCACCTGGAGGTGGCGCAGGACGTGAAGACCGCGCGGCTTGGGAAGGTCGAGCGCGTCGTAGAGAACCCCGTCGATTCGCAGGCGAACCGCCATTGTGTCCTTCCGGGGGTCGAGATGGATGTCGGTGGCGCGGGCCTTCACGGCATCCGCGACGAGAAGCTCCGCGGCGGCAGCGAAGCCGGCCTCGGGTGTGTCCCCCGAGATGGCATCGCGAAAACCGGGAGTGAGGCGGCCTCCATCGTCGCCCGAAGCGATGTGATCTTTCGCGGCCGGTCCGGCCTGGTTGTGGGATAAGGATTGCGGCATTGAGAATTCTTCCCGTCCGGGGTTTTCGGGGTCGTCAGAGCGGATCGCGTGCCATGTGGCGGGCGGGGGAGGCCGTTCGCTCCGCGCCCCGGGTCGCCGGCGCCGGAGCCGGCGCCCATCGTGCAGAATACAACCGGGCACCGGGCGGGACGCTGCAAATTGCTTTGTGTGCCTCCGCAAGCCCGTCCTCGGGGGCGCTCCGGGATCGAGATCTCTCACGCGGAAGCGGCCCTGAGGGCCCC
>CAYPUM010000226.1:0-6557 GCA_964413545.1 uncultured Roseibacillus sp.
TCCCTTGTCGGTGGGGATCTCGACCTGGATTTCCTTCAGTTTTCCCAGCCAGTTGTTGCGGACGATGGCGCAAACCCGGCGGAAGTAGACGCTCGAGCGCTGCTGGGAACCGGTCTGGAGTGTGACCTTGTTGCCGCGCACCGCTTCCACCATGGCCTGGCCTTCCGGGATGGAATAGCTCAGCGGTTTCTGCACGTAAATGTGTTTGCCGGCATTGGCGGCCGCCACCCCGATGAGGGCGTGCCAGTTTTCGGGGGTGGAAATGACGACTCCGTCGACGTCTTCGCGTGCAACGACCTCGCGGTAGTCGCCGTAGCTTCCGATATCCACGTTCGACTCGCCCTTCCCGGTGTAAAACGCCTCCACGATCGCCTGGGAGTCCGCGGCTCGCCTCGAGTCGACGTCACAGACAGCCACGACCCGGGCATTGATGCTGGATTTCCACCCGGCACCGAGGGCATTCTTCATGTCCCCCCGGCCCATGCGCCCGCATCCGATCTGGGCGAGTTGGAGCGTCTCGTTCCTTGAGGGAGCGCTCCGGGCGCGGAGACCTGAGGGGAGAATGGTGAAGGCGGCGCCGGCATGGACGAAGTTGAAGATGGCTTTGCGGCGGGTGATCCCATTCATGGCGGCGGATTGTTCGGGGCGTCTTTGCTGCTTCACGATTTCGAGCGAGTGGATAGCATTTCGCGCTTCTCTCGACCAGTCGATATGTTCACGACCTCAGCCGCTGCGAGCGGGAGGGGCCGCCACCCCGGCTGATCGAGCGGTTCGAGGCGGACCGGTAACGAGGGTGCCCGCCTTGCCCCTTCGCGAGACCCGGAGCGCGACCGGCTTCGCCGTGAGCCTTGCCGCGAGCGGTGGCTCAGTTGCCCGGGGGGATTGCCTCGTCCTGCTGCAGACCCTCCTCCATCTGGGTGATGACGGCGCCGACGCTGTCGTCACTGACGCGGATGAAGCCGATGTTGGAGCGGTCGAAATCCACGATGACGAGCATGATCGAGGCGAGCACCAGGATGAGGATAGTGGTCCGCCAGCGGCTCATGCGCCCGGAGAGCCCCGCATTGAACCCGGCGACCGAAACCGTTGCCGCGGCAATGAGGAGCAGCAGGGTCAGCACCATTGGCGGCAGGCTGTCGAGAATCGCCGCGACCCGGACCGTGTCGCAGTCCAACACGGCGCTCACCGCCCGAACCAGCGCCGCCTCGATCGGTCCCGGCGGGGACCGCTTCAGGAGGCGTTCCGTGGCCGGCCAAAGGTTCGCCTTGGCCACCCTCGACTGTTGAAGAAGGCTTTCGAGCCGCTCGACCGTCATGTTCTCGCTGGGATCGCTCGTCCTGGTCCGGGCGTAATCGATGAGGGCCGTCCGCAAGTCGGTCCGGCCCGGTTCGTCGGCCAAGCCGGCATACAGGAAGGCCGTGTCAAGGGCGTTGGCTTCCGCAATCATCGCCCTCTTGCGTGCCTCGTGCCGGCTGATTGCCGCCCCGAAGGTGAAGGCGAGCATCAGGCCGAGTATTGCGAACATGGAGGTCAGGCTGATCGTGCCGCCGGCTCGCTCATCGTCTTTCCATGCTTTCTGGCGGAGGATTCCGATTCGGTATCCGAGCTCCAGAGCAGCGAGGAGGACAACGAGGAAGATCACGAAGTCCAGCCAAAGCGGAATCTGGTGGAAGATGGAGAAATTCATTGGTACCAGCCCAGAAAGGTCTTGATGATCACGGCGTTGGCGATGTCAACGAAGAAGCCGCAGACAAGAGGCACGATGATGAAGGCCTTGTGGGCGGCGCCGTAGCGCTTGCTGACGGCGGTCATGTTGGCCATCGCGGTGGGCGTGGAGCCGAGCGAGATGCCGCCGAAGCCGGAACAGACGACCGCGGCCTCGTAGTCGCGGCCCATCAGGCGGAAGACGATGAACAGGGCGAAGGCGAAGGCGAGCAGGAACTGCGCGCCGAGGATCGCAAGGATCGGGCCGGCCAGCTCGGCGAGGGTCCACAGTTGCAGGCTCATCAGCGACATCGCGAGGAACATCCCGAGCGAGATGTCGGAAATCAGCGCCAGGGACCGGCTGCCCGCGGGCCAGGCGATTTTCGGGAAGATCCGCGGCACAATGTTGGTCATCAGGATCGCCCCGAACAGGCAGCACACGAACAGCGGGAGCTGCAGGCCGGCCTTATCGAGCCCCTCCTGGAGCCCGAGTCCGAGCGTCAGGCTGATGTTGAGAACCAGCCAGGCGCTGAGAAACGAGTAGAGGTCGATCCGCGAGTGTTCCTGGTCGTGGACGATGCCCACGTCGGGTTGCTTGATCGCCTTCGGCTCGAGCTTGTGGCGGTTGATCAGGATGTTGGCGATCGGCCCGCCCATCAGCGAGGCGAGCACCAGCCCGAAGGTCGCGCAGGCGATCCCGATCTCGCTGGCGTTGGTGATCCCGTATTCGTCGCGGAAGGTCGGGGTCCATGCGATGGCGGTGCCGTGGCCGCCGATCAGCGAAGCGGTGCCGCCGAGGATGCCGACCGGCTTGTCCAGCCCGAACAGGCTGGCCACCCCCACCCCGGTGAAGTTCTGGAGGAACATGTAGACCACCGTGGCGGCGATCAGGATGACCAGCGGCAGCCCGCCGGCGAGCAACGAGCGGAAGTCCGAGTTCAGCCCGATGCCCGCGAAGAAGAAGACCAGGAGGACGTCCCGGCTTCTCAAATCGAAGGAGATTTCGGTCCCGAAGACCGCGTAGATCGCCCAGGTTGCGAGGCACACCAGCAGTCCGCTGCTGACCGGTTCCGGGATATTGTAGCGGCGCAGCAGCGGCACCCGCTCGGTCAGCCACCTGCCGAGGAAGAGGACGAGGATGGCCAGGTTGAAGGTGGTGATGCCGGAGAGCTCCATGGCTGGATTCGGACGGCCCCGAGCATGGCGTGTTCCGGCGGGCGGTCAACTCCCGGCGCTGCGGTGATGCGCGGCTGCCGGCCCTGCGGGATGGCGCCTCAGAACTGGCAGACCACCTTCAGCCAGAAGTAGTCTCCTTCCATCCGGCGTTTGGTGTCGAGTTCGGGCAGCCAGCGGGCCTCGGCCACGAGTGTGTTCTCGCCGGCCGGCAGGATGTAGCTGAGCACCGGCCCGAGACCGATTGTCCGGCCCTTGAAGCCGCCGAGGGTGGCGCCGGCGCCGCTGTCGCCGGAGACCTGTTCGAGGCAAAACGCCTCGGCGCCGAGGCCGAGGAACCCGGGTCCGACGGGCAGCAGTTGCTGGGCGCTGAGGTCGAGATGGAAGACCGTGCCGTTGCGGTAGTCGGTGTCGGAGTTCCTGGTGCTGAAGGTGAAACCGCTGTGGGCCGCGAAGTTGAAACCGGTCTTCTCGTTGGACCAGGCGACACCGACGGTGGGGTCGAAGCTCCAGTGGTTGAGCCCGGGATTGGCGAGGCGGCCGGCCTCGTAGTCCCCGGTCGGAGCGTAGATCGGCAGCGCGGCATTGAACTGCCAGCAATCCGACTTCCACGCCATCATCACCGGCAGCAGGGAAATGTCGCCGATGCCGCTGGCGCTCGAACTGACATGGGCAGGCGGCAGGTTGCCGATCCGGACCTGCGCGTCGACGTCCACCCAGACATAGGGCAGGAACGCGCCGACCGAGTAGTGGGCGCCGAGGACCTGTTGCTCGAAGGTGTAGATCCCGCCGACCGTGAGCGCGTCGCTGGTCGCGTCGAGGCCGAGGCTGAGGCGGTCGGCGATCGGGATGCTCGCGCTGGCCGCGGCGTCGCCCGAGTAGTGCAGGAACATCGACTCGACCACCAGGCCGGGCTGGGTGGGCAGCAGGTCGATCAAGGTGCTCATGCCGCCCGGGACGTGGTGGCCGGCGCCGCCTTCCTCGGCTGCGGCGCGCGGGATGACGAGCAGGCAGGCTGCGATGGCGACGGATGTTGTGGAGAGGTGGCAGGCGGATTTCATGGATGCGATCGGGTTGGGATTGGATTGGGGATGCTGGTGGTTTCCTTGGAGAGACGGTCCTGTGGTTCCGCGCTTCGATGCGGTGGTCGCCATGCGGCTGGCTTTCGCCTGGGGAAGGGGCGCGGGGTCATCTGGGCAGGACGAAATTGGCCTGCAGGCGGAAGCGGAAGCCGTCGGGTCCGTTGGCGGCGGATTCCGCCCAGTAGCCGACCCCGGCCTGCAGGCTGACCGGCAGCTTGCCGATGGTGACCAGCTTGGAGACCGCGGCGTTGACGGGGATTGCCCACTGCTCGGCGGTCCAGTTGTAGTTCATCTCGCTCTGGGCGGAGAAGGTCCAGGCCTTCTCGGTGGTGAAGGCGACGAACGGCTGCAGGAAGGTGTTGTTGATGTTCCGGTCGCCATCCCCGGCGAACGACCAGAGGTGATTGGCCAGGAATCCGTAGGTCCACGGCCCCTGCATCCGCAGCATGACGAGCGAAGGCCCGGCCCCCCACTTGTCGGCGCCCAGCAGGGTGTTGGTGGCGGTCGGAAACAGGAGGACCGGCCCGGCGCCCCACACGAACCCGTCCGACGGGGAACGGGGCGAGAAGAACAGGCTCAGGTTGATGTCGCCGAGGCCGAACTGGGAGCCGGCGCCGGGGAACAGGTCTTCCTGGTAGATGACCGGAACGATGGTGCGGGTGATCAGGTTCCAGTGCTCGTTGAGCTCGAACGGGATCACCGGCTGGATGTTGGTCTGCAGCCTCCAGCCGTCGCCGAGCGGGCCGAAGCCGTCGTCGTAGTTCGCCTGGACCGGCAGGGTGATCAGGTCGGCCAGCGGGTTGGTCAGATCCTGGGCCAGGTCGGCGGACTCGTCGCCCCGAACCAGGGACATCAAGGGGACGAAGGCGAGGATCGGCAGGATGTTCTTGGGCGCGAATTTCATAGGAACGAAGGGATGGTTTGCCCATCTGCGGGAGCAGCGGCGAAGGGGCTACGGTCGGCGCAAAAGGTTCGCCCATCCCGGCCTCTTCGGCCAAGTAACGCATGGTAACTTACGGTAATTGACCCCGGGTGCGGGATCGACGAAGGCCCGCGTGTCCCGGACACCTGCCGGCGCCGGACGCCCCTCTCACCGGCTGCGGATCGCCCAGCCGATCATCAGCAGCGCGACGGCGGCGAGCCAGCTGCCACCGACCCGCATCGCGACGAGCGCGGCGGGTTTACGGATGCCGGCGAGGGCCGCGGGGAGCAGCGAGACGACGACGAACACGGCAAGGCAGGCACCGGCCAGCCCGAGCCAGCCGAGCCCGGTTTCCCGCATCGCCTCGCCATTGATGGTGCCGTGCAGGCCGGCGGCAACGAGCGTGAAGCCGAGGAAGACCGGCTTCGGCAAGCGTTGGTTCAAGGCCACCAGCAGGCCGATGAGGCCGAACGTGACGGTCGTGGCGAAGGGCGGCGGCACCAGCGCCGGAACCACATGTTTACATCGAGGTCGATGTCCTTACGCTCGATAGGTAACCAGTTTTCTTCCGCTACCCCTTCGGGTACCTCAGCGGCAATGACGATGCGGATGCCGCCTTTGTCATCCAGCTTGAAACCGGCATTTTTTCCGACACTGTATTTTTGCGGTCATTGGGCCGAAACGGGTCGCCCGGAGGAGGTGAGCGGCAACCCACGACTGAGTGGTCAGGTCGACCCGTTATCGAATGACTAGGGCTTGTAGTTGGTCATGCCTGGTCCGGTCTTGTCATAGACATTGAAGAACTCGTCCTTCATGATGGTGGCGACTCCGCCTTCCGGCTTCTCGATCAGATCCTCCTCCAGCGTCTTGACCCGCACCTTCCACCCCTCCGGGAGCTTCTGGTAAACGCCTGGCAAGGCGGCCACGAATTCATCGTACGTATATTTCGGCTCGAGGCCCAACTCGAACCCTTTCATGACCCAGGTGTTGCCTTCCGCATCGTCCAGGAGAATCACGGTCGTGCCCTTGTTCCAACCCAACCCACTGTCCCGGGCAATCGTCACGGGCTCGTAGGTCGCGATTTCTCCCACGCTGGCGTTGTTGCCCATGTTCAGTTGGGCGCACCACATGGCTGCAAGACCGTCGAAATCCCTTTCGGCCCCAACATCGATTTCAACCCAATCGGGCAGGCAGAGTTTCGGGCCGTTCAAGGACGCACCGAGGACGCCGTATTCCTTCTTAATGTGGTCGAAGTCGAGGCCCTCGAGCAGCGCTTGCGGGGCAGTGTCTTTCGACGCCGGGATGCCCTGGGGGGTGTACATGGTGTTGTAGACGGCGGCGACGAAGTCCCCCGTGCTAGCCTCGCGGCCGACAAGGAAGATTTCGACGAATCGCACCTGGTGTACATTGTCAACACGATCGTGCTTGGCATCGGCGCCGTCGGCAAACACTGCGGGTAGCGCAGGGTCGGCGGGTGGTTCAGGAGCTTGTCGTTCGCAGCTCGACAACAAGGTCACCGAAAGGGGGATCGCCAGCGAGGCCACTTTCATCGGTCTCATCATCGGTCTGCTTTGCATTCGTCGGCTTTTCATCAGTCGTTCCGTGATCGCTTTCATGGTTTTCTCCGTGTGTTGTTGATTCCTGGTTTGTTAAGCTACTTCACCGGCTCAATCTTC
>CAYPUM010000227.1:0-6541 GCA_964413545.1 uncultured Roseibacillus sp.
GGTCATCATCAGGTCCCCTCCGAGCGTGGTGTTGTACCCGTTCTTCACCGAGTAGTCCGCGTTGCCCCGAATGCTGCTGTCATCCCCGTCGCTCCCCCCGGCCGGCAGGATCGAAACCCCCGACACCCCGAGATCCGACGCCGCCAACGATAGAAAATCCCCCTGCGGCGCCGCCTCGAAATCAAGGATGTTCAGCACCCCGCTGCCCACCTGCACCGCCGCCAGATCAAAGGCGGAACGATTCGCCTCCGTCACCGGACGCGCATCCCCCGCCGCCGCCCCCTCGTCGCCCGCCAAAGGATCCGGCACCACCACCAACGCCCCCAACCCGAGCCCCGGACATGCCAAAGCCGTCGCAATGACACCCGCCCGCGCCCGCCCCATCCAGCGTGGATGTGCCCGTCGGTCCATCAGGGAAAACAGCAGAACAACCCCAGAAAAACACAAAACCCCCGCCCAAACAACAAAATAGTTAGTAAATGTTAAATAAACGGCTTTCGGTTTTCAACAACTTTGGCCTCCCGCGATAGACCGGCCTCTCTCCCGACGTTTCCACCAGTTCAGACAACATCAAACAGCAACGCACGTCATGACCCGGCCCACCCGTCGTCAATTCATCCGGAAATCCGCCCTCGCCGCCGGCGCCTCGGCGGTGGTTTGCAGTCCCCGCTCGACCGCCGGGGTCCTCGGCGCCAACGATCGTTTTCGCGTCGCAATCGCCGGACTCAAGGGCCGCGGAAACGGCCACATCGACGGCTTCGCAGGCCTGAAAAACGTCGAGGTGGCCTACCTCGTCGACCCCGACGAACGGGTTCTCGAAGCAGCAAGGGCAAGGCTCGAGAAAAAGACCGGCGGCACGCCCAAGGTCAAGCTCGTCAAGGACATCCGCAAGGCCCTCGACGACCCCGGGATCGACGCCATCTCGCTTGCCACCCCGAACCACTGGCATTCCCTCATGACGATCTGGGGCGCCCAGGCCGGGAAGCACGTCTACGTCGAGAAGCCCATGAGCCACGACATTGCCGAAGGCCGCAGCGCCGTCGAAGCCCGGAAAAAATACGGCGTTGTCATCCAGCACGGCACCCAGCGCCGCAGCGATCCCCGCCTCGCCGGCCTCCACGAGGCCATCAGGTCCGGCAAGTGGGGCCGGCTCGCCGTCTCCTACGGATACGCCTGCAAACCCCGCGGCGGCATCGGCCACAAAAAGCCCTCCCCGCCGCCCGATCACCTCGACTGGAACCTCTGGAAAGGACCGGCCGCGATCGACCAATACCACGACAACTTCGTGCACTACAATTGGCATTGGTTCTGGGTCACCGGCAACGGCGAACTCAACAACCAGGGAACCCACCAGCTCGACATGGCGCTCTGGGCGATCGACGACGACCAGACCCACGCCGTGCGGGCCATGGCCCTCGGAGGACGCTTCCAATGGGACGATCAGGGCCAGACCCCCAACACCCTCTTCGGTATCGCGGAGTTCCCGAACCGCCAGTGGGTCTTCTTCAACGTCCGGAATGTCAATTACAAGGGATACCAGAAGCAGGTCGAAAACGAATACTACTTCGAGGACGGCGGCCGGATCATCCGCGGCGTCTATTACCCCAAGGACAGCTCGAAAGGCGAAAAGGTCAACGTCCCGAACGGCAGTGTCACCCCGGGCGGATGCTTCGGAAGCTTCGTCAACGCCTGCCGCGCCGGCAAACCCGAAATGGCCAACGGCGGCGTCCTCGACGCCCATTACGGCTGCGTCCTCGGACACCTCATGAACAATTCCTACCGCCTCGGCAAGAAGGTCCCCTTCAATGCCAGGGCCGGCCGCTTCGGCGACAACGAGAAAGCCGCCGGACACTTCATGAAACTCCACGAAATCATGAAAAACGGAGTGGGCCTCCCCGAGGACAAGGCACACTACACGGTCGGACCATGGCTGACCTTCGACCCCAAGACCGAGAAGTTCACCGGAGACCACGCCGCCGAAGCCAACGCCCTCCGCAAGGACCCCGACCGCCCCGGATTCGAGGTTCCCGCGCCGGATAAGGTCTGAGCGCTTGCGGTCCGCCCCTCGAAGGCGCAGATTCCGGCCCATGAGCAGCGCCAGATCCCGTCGCGCCGGAATGCTCGTCCCCGTCTGGTCTCTCCGGCGCGAGGGCGACCTCGGCATCGGCGACACCTCCGCCGTGCGGGACGTCATCGACTGGGCCGCCGAGCACGGCGTGGGCATCCTGCAGCTCCTCCCGATCAATGAGACCGGGCGCGACCACAGCCCCTACAACGCCATCAGCTCCGTCGCGCTCGAACCGGTTCTCCTCGACATGACAAGGACGCCCGGCGTCCGGCCCGAGGACCTCACGGCCGCCCGGCAGTCCGCCCCGGAAACCCTCTTCACGTCGGATCTGGTCGATTACCCCGCCGCCAAAAAACTGAAGCGCGGCCTGCTCGAAAAGGCCTTCGGGCGGTTCTGGCACGAGTCCCGCCACGAAAAACCCGACGAGAACTTCGAACAGTTCCGCCGCCACGAGGCGGACTGGCTCGACCCCTACTGCAAGTTCCGCTGGCTCATGGATATCGAGGGCGGCAGCGAGGCATGGGACCTCTGGAGCATGAATTACAACTCCCCCGCCAAGGCCGAGGCATGGATCACTGCCCGCCGCGAAGCCCGGCCCGACGAGGTCGAACGCCACCTGACCTACTACGCATGGGTCCAGTGGATCGCCTTCTCGCAGTGGAGGGAACTGCGCCGCTACGGCGAGGAACGCGGCGTCTGGCTCATGGGCGACGTCCCGATCGGTGTCTCGTTCAGCAGCGCCGACGTCTTCTTCGACGGGAATTGGTTCGACACCCGATGGAGCGGCGGCGCGCCCCCCGAGACCGTCTTCAAGGACGACCCCTTCGCAGTCCGCTGGGGCCAGAACTGGGGCATCCCCCTCTACCGGTGGGAGTCGATGAAGAAGGACGACTACGCATGGTGGCGGCGCCGGATCGACAAGCTCACCGACGTCTTTCACATCTTTCGCATCGATCACATCCTTGGGTTCTACCGCATTTACGCCTTCCCATGGCGCCCGGTTCGCAACGACGAGTTCCTCACCCTTTCGGCGGAGGAAGCCATGGCCCGCACCGGGGGACGCCTCCCGGGGTTCAAGCCCCATCCCGATGACACCCCGGAACACAAGGCCGCCAACCTCCGGGCCGGCGACACCATCATCCGCGTCGTGCAGGAGGCCGCCGGCGAAAACGAGATCGTCGGAGAGGACCTCGGCTGGGTCCCCGATTACGTCCGGCCCCACCTCCGCGAACTCGGCATCCCGGGGTTCAAGATCTGCCACTGGGAGGTGCGGACCGGCCGCCGCGGAATCGAGCACCCCATCCCCGGGCAGGACTACGACGAGTGTAGTTTCGCCACCTACGCCACCCACGACCACCCCCCGGTCGCCGCCATGTGGGAGGACTTCCGGACCGGCGCCCAGTCGGTCGACCAGGACGTGCGCGAGGGCGCCTGCTGGAACCTGCGGGTCCTCAGCGAGTTCGCCGGAATCCCGGTCGCCAAGGACCCCTCCGCCTTCCCCTCCTTCAACGAGGAGATCAAGTGGCAGCTCCTCCGGGCGCTCCTCGAGTGCAATGCGCGATACGCCGCCTTCATGATCACGGACCTCTACGGCATGAGAGAGCGCTTCAACGTCCCCGCCACGGTCGGAGGCGCCAATTGGCGAATCCGCATGCCCTTCACGACCGGCGAGATGTTCCGCCGCGACGACCTCTCCGAAGCCGCCGAAAAACTCCGCATCCTCATCCACGATACGGCGCGGTCGCCGGAGTAATCCCCCGGCGGGCGCGGTCCCCCGCGCCTTCCGCCCGCCTCCCCCCGCCCGACGCCGCCGGAGACGCCGGCGCCCGCCGGCCACGCTTCCCCGGCCCCCGGCAGATCAAGCAACCGCGCGGGCCGTTTCCCAATCTCTCCAATGAACTCGTCCCCCTCCGCTCCCCAGTCCCCCCGTCCGCGCATCTACCAGTTGATGGTGCGCCACTTCGGCAACACCAACGAGACGCGCAAGCCGGACGGAACCATCGCCGAGAACGGCTGCGGAAAGTTCTCCGAAATCAACGACGCCGCCCTCTCGTCGCTGCGGGAAATGGGCTTCACCCACCTCTGGCTCACCGGCGCCCTCGAACACGCCAGCGCCACCGCCTACCCCGGACGCCCCGCCGACGACCCCGACATCCTCAAGGGAAAAGCCGGAAGCCCCTACGCCGTGAAGGACTACTTCGATGTCTCCCCCGACCTCGCCCGGGAGCCCGGCGCCCGGCTCGAGGAATTCCGCGCGCTGACGGACCGCTGCCGGCGGCACGGCTTCCGCGTCCTCGTCGATCTCGTCCCCAATCATGTCTCCCGCGCCTACGGGTCCGACGTCCGTCCCGACCTCTCCTTCGGGGAAGGCGACGACCACCGCGTCTTCTTCGCCCGCGACAACAACTTCTACTATCTGACACCGGACGATCCGGGCGGCGGTCCGCCGTTGAAACTGCCCGCCACCGGTCCCGGATGTGACGGCCGCTTCCCGCCCGAGACGCTCTTCGGCCGCGTCACCGGCAACAACGTCCGAAGCTGGGCGCCCGCCGTCTCCGACTGGTACGAAACCGTGAAGCTCAATTACGGCCACGATTTCACCGCGGGCCGCGACACCTCCCACCTCCCCCCGCCCGATACCCCCCCGGAACACGCCCCCGACACATGGCGCAAGATGGATGCCGTGATCGCATGGTGGCAGGCGCGCGGAATCGACGGGTTCCGCGTCGACATGGCGCACATCATCCCCATGGAATTCTGGCGCTGGAGCATCCCCCGCGCCCGTCGCCGCGCCTCGCGGACCGTCTTCTTCATGGCCGAAGCCTACGACACCGACCCCGCCAAGCTCACCAACCGTCACGTCCAGGAAATCCTCCTCGAATGCGGCTTCGACGCCGTTTACGACGACGCTTCCTACGACCTCCTCAAGCAGATCTACGAGGGCCCCAAATGGGCCAACGACCTCGACCATCTCGCCTCGTTCGGCCCCCGCTTCCACTGCTCGATCCGATACGCCGAAAACCACGACGAAGTCCGCCTCGCCAATCCCTCCCACTGGGGCGGGATCGGCATGCGGGTCGGCAAGCCCGTCACCGCCGTCCTCTTCGGTTTCGGCCGCGGGCCGGTCATGATCTACAACGGCCAGGAAACCGGCGAGCCCGCCGAAGGCGCCGCCGGCTTCAGCGGCGACGACGGCCGCACCACCATCTTCGACTACTGGTCGCCGCCCGAACTGGCGAAATGGGTCAACCACCACCGCTACGACGGAGGCCGCCTCTCCCCGGCCCAGCGGGAGCTGCGCGACTGGTACGGCAATCTCCTGCGCCTCTGCGCCCAGCCCGCCTTCGCCCGCGGCGAAATGCGTCCCCTCAACCCCGCCAACCTCCACAACCCGCACTTCGGCCGCCTCGGCGACGAAACCGTCAGCGGACACTGGCTCTACGCGTTCCTCCGCAAAGACGACCACGGACCGCAGACCTTCCTCGTGGCTGTCAACCTCCACGGCGTCGAAACCATGCACAACCTGAAAATCCGCATCCCCGCCGATGACCTCGCCGCCATCGGCCGTCCCCGCGGCACCCTCGAGTTCACCGACCGCCTCGCCACAAACTGGTCCTCCGCCGCCGACTCCCGAACCCTCCCCATCACCGGCCTCTCCCTCCCCCCTCTCCCCCCCTGCTCAGCCCTCTTCCTCGAAATCAAATAGGGCCCGCAGTCGCCCGGAACCGGGTCCGGGGAGGCCGTGGATCTGAGGCCTTGACTCCCCGACTTGATCGACGATAAGAGGCCGTCCCGTCCTTCGCCCGCGAGCGCAGATAGCTCAGTTGGCAGAGCGCCTCCTTTACACGGAGGATGTCGGGGGTTCGAGTCCCTCTCTGCGCACCCCGCGGGCCCGTTCCCGCCCGGCCCATCAAACCAAAACCCGGGACCCGGAATCTCCCGCTTGGACACTCCCAAAAACTTCGCTCTTGCGGGACGGCAAAAAGACTGGCTGGAGCCTCGCCAGAATGGCTTCCGAGATCATCGTCGCTCCGCAGGCCGCCAAGGACTTCCGTAGACTCGACCGCACCATGCAGACCACGGCAAAGAAGGCCATCGAGCTTCAATGAAGCCGCCCCCATGAAAGGCGCGGAACAATGTCTCCCGGTCACCGCGTCACCTCCTGCTTCAATGGGGCCGCCCCATGAAAGGCGCGGAACAATGTCTCCCGGTCACCAAGTCACCTCCTGCTTCAATGGAGCCGCCCCATGAAAGGCGCGGAAATCCATCCCCCCCATTGCTCCCATCCTTCCCATCCCATGGCTTCAATGGGGCCGCGCCATGAGAGGCGCGGGGATAAGTGACCGACGCCGACATGGGAGGCGCGAAACAGAGCTTCAATGGGGCCGCGCCATGAGAGGCGCGGAAATACGGGTGCCCGCTGCCGTGCAGCCCCGAGCGGCACGGGCTTCAATGGGGCCGCGCCATGAGAGG
>CAYPUM010000228.1:0-815 GCA_964413545.1 uncultured Roseibacillus sp.
GATCTTCCGGTTCAGCGCAAAGCGGCGGGCCCTCGCGTGGGCGTATCCGGCGGCCCAGGCGTTGCCGAGGTGGCGGTAGGCCCCGGTGTGGGTGACGGCATAGGCGTTGCAGGCGGGGCGCTCGCCGGTGATGAACCCGGAAGGCGGGTCGGCAGGAGGATCGCTGACGGGGAATCCGAGAGAGTATTCGGTGCTGTCCCGGTTGTGGTCCCACTTGTGATAGATCGAGAACGGGTTGCCGGCCGGCTTCGTGTCGTTCTTGCAGAACCAGTCGTGCAGTCTGGCGAAGTCACCTTCCATGGCGGCGCCGATCCCGGCGATCAGGCATCGGTTCCGGACCGCGAGGTAGCGGCAGCCGGGCACCGCCTGGCGGCCGGGGAATTCGAGCTTCGAGGGGACGCTCCCGGTTTCGGCGTAGTCCTTGAGCATGGCGAGGCCGCGCTCGTAGTCCATGCCGATGACGGACGTCATCATGGATTTCATCCAGAAGAGGAAAAAGGGCAGGCTCCCGTCCATGGTCCACCTTGCCTCGGCGCCGCCGTTCGTTTCAACGAAGGAGAAACCCGCCGTGGCGACCGATTTCCACGGCTTGTGGAAGGCGATTCGGTAATCGATGTGCCGCGGGGCATCGTCTTCGGTGACGCGAATTTCGCCGCTGCCGATCACCTCGCCATCCCATCGGTAGCTCTTGCCGTCCTCGGCAAACTCCAGCGTGCAGTCGGGTTCGCACACCAACCATGGCGACCATGACGGCCATTGCCGGAAATCGCGGACGATGGCGTGAACGTTCTGCGGGGGGGCGTTGATCTCAATCG
>CAYPUM010000228.1:825-6504 GCA_964413545.1 uncultured Roseibacillus sp.
CGTGGAACTTGGGCATGGCGGGGGAACGGTGGTTCGATTCCGGAGGTACTACGCCAGCCGCCAAGTGCTGTCGAGCAGTGAGTGACGGGGCGGCCGGGCGTGGACGGGACTAACCCGGCGCTGCTCGAAAAGCTGTCGGGGCCGGGGGATCTTGAATATCCAACATCCAACAAGGCCTTGGAATCAGGGCCCGGCAACCACAAGGACTTCCGGACCTCAAGCCAAGCGCCCTGACCTCTTCTGCTGGCCGCCGAGCGCCGCCTTGCCAAGGGGGGCATGGTATGCTTTCCTTATTCGTCAAGCAAGCCAAGGCTTCCCGCCGAACCCGAGAGGAGATTGAGGCTTTTCGTTAGAGTGATTGTGATCGCCTTGCTGGCGCTGTCATTCGGCGGCGTGGTTGTCATGCATTGGCGGGCGGGGCATTCCGGGGAGGGTGGGGCTGATTCCGGTTCCGGCGGCGGGCCTCGGACGGAGGCGCTTGAGGTGGGAGGGGGAGGAGAGGCTGCGGAAGCGCGGGCGGGCAGTGCGGATGCCGATGGCGGGCCGCGCGCGGGATCGCGCCCGCGTGATCAGGCCTCGGGCCATCCCGGTGAGGCGGGACCATCTCGTGGCGCGGAGGTTGTTTCGCGGACGGCCTCCACCGATTCGGGGGCGGACGACGCTCCCGGGGCGGACAAGACGGCGGCCGGCATCCTGGCGCAGTCCATGGATCTTTCGGACCCGCGGCGGCGGGCCGAAGTCGTGGCGCGGCTCAGGGCCCTGGACGAAGCCCGGGAACGGGAGATCGAGGCGAAGGCGCGCCGGTTGGGAGTTCCCGTTTCCGGCCGGAGGGAGGACGGGACCGAGTTTGTCTTGCGGGGATTCGAGGGCGACGATCCCCTGTACGAGCAGACCGAGAATGTGAATGCCGCGATTTCGACGGCAGCCCACCTCGTGCGGGAGACGGAGCCGTTTGATGCCGACGGGTCCGGCGAACTGGTCGGGCTGTGGGAAGTCAACCTGCCGCGGCACACGCATCGCGAGTTCGGGAGCCGCCTGGCGCTGGGCGAGGGCAGTTCGGGATCCAGCGACCATGCCACGCACGTGGCCGGAACGTTGATCGCGGCGGGTGTGAATGCCGCGTTGAAGGGGATGGCGCCGGCGGCGGAAGCGGTGGCCCACACGTCGAGCGGCGATTCGACGGAAATGACCGCCCTCGGCGCGTCCTATCCCGGCGAAGCGGGCAAGATCTACGTCTCGAACCACTCGTACGGATACGGGCGCGGGTGGGAGGCCAACAATGTCTGGGAGGGGGAGTTCTCGGACAACGGGGACTCCTCCGACGACATCGAGGAGGAGTTCGGCCGCTACAGCTCGTGGTCGCGGACGATGGACGGCGTGGCCTCCAACCTCCCCTACTACCTCCCATTCTTCTCGGGCGGGAACCATCGCAACGACGGTCCGCCCTCGATCGGCGAGACGTGGTACGAGGGAAGCGTCTCGGGGCCCTCGCACGCATACGACCCGGCCGGGCATCCGGCGGGCGACGGGGACTACAAGAATGGCTACGACACCTGCGAGGGGAAAAAGGTTGCCAAGAACGTCATGACGGTGGGGGCCGTTTCGGACGCCGTGAGCGGGGGAAGCCGTTACCCGGGCGGGGCTTCCCTGTTGTCGTTCTCCTCGACCGGCCCGACGGACGACGGGAGGATCAAGCCGGACATCGTGGCGAACGGGTCCTCGCTGCAATCGGCCGGGGGGGGGAGCGACACCGACACGGCATGGAAGTCGGGCACCAGCATGGCCTCGCCGAATGCCGCCGGCTCCGCAATGCTGCTCGTCGACTACTACGGAAGACGTTTTCCCGGGCAGGCGATGCGCGCCGCAACCCTGAAGGGGCTGATCATTCACACCGCGGACGACCTCGGGAACCCCGGTCCGGACTACCGCTTCGGGTGGGGGCTGATGAACACGAAAGCCGCCGCCGCGCTGATCAAGGACCACGCCGACAGCGGGGGCGGGTTGATCATCGAAGACCGCGTGACCACGGCGCTCGGGTCCGCGTCGTGGTCGTTCTCGTCAGACGGCGCCGGTCCGTTGCGGGTCACCCTCAGCTGGACCGATCCGGCCGGGGACGAGATCAGCGGCCATGACAACCGGAGCCGCGCGCTGGTCAACGACCTGAACCTGTCCGTCAGCGGGCCGGGGGGGACCCGCCTGCCATGGGTGATGCCGCATGTCGGCGATTGGAGTCTCGACACGCTCGACGACCCCGCCACGACGGGCGTGAACACGGTGGACAACGTGGAACAGGTGTTTCTGGCGAGTCCCGCGGCGGGAGCGTATACCGTGACGGTGGACTACGCGGGGGCGCTGGCGAACGGACTGCAGGATTTCTCGGTGATCGTGAGCGGACTGGCGACGGAGGCCCTGGTGGCGGAGCCGGCCGGGTTGCCGGAGTGGGAGGGGCCCGCCGGTGGTTCGTTCGATCCGGCCGCAGCCACCTGCACGTTGAGCAATTTCGGAGCGACGAACGCCGAATGGGCGGCCGACGCGCCCGATTGGCTGGATGTGTCGCCCGGGTCGGGCACCCTTGCGCCCGGGACCAGCATGGAGGTCACGGTGTCGCCCGGAGCGGCGGCCGGGGATCTCGAGGCGGGGGAATACCCGGCGTCGGTGCGCTTCGACAACCTCGACACGGGCGGCAACACCGCGGTGGCCGTGGCGCTCAAGGCGTGGAAGAGGGTGGCACCGCCATTCAAGGAGGACTTCGAGGCCCCCCTCGAGAGTTGCTGGGAAGTCTCGGGGACGGGAGACTACCGGACCGTCCCGAGCACCGCCAATAGCCCGTATGCCGGGACCCGGCATCTCCTGATGGATTCGGCGGTTGACGGGAGACACGCCCGCAACGAATTGACGCTGACGATCGACCTCGCCGGCGCCGAAGGGGTGGAGCTGTCGTTCTGGGCCCGGGAGTTCAGCGACGAGCAGGACGCCCCGCCGGGCGCGCCGTTCACAGGGGGTGCGGACTTCGACGGGCTGGCGGTCAGCACCGACGGCGAGCAGTGGTTCCCGATCCATGGCTTTCCGACGGCCTTCTCTTCCTACATGCGTTTCAGCGTGGATCTGGACGCCGCGTTTGCGGCCCGCGGACTGACCTACAACGACCGGGTCCGGATCCGCTTCAATCACTATGACAACTACGGGATCCCGACCGACGGGTTCGCAATCGACGAGATTGAAGTCATCGAAGCCGGCACCCCCGAGATCGTGGTTGAAGGGCCCGATCAGTCGCTGCTGCTCGACGGAGGAGAGGGGCTCGACTTCGACAGCGTGCTGCTGGGAGCATCCGGGGGACCGCTGAATCTGACCATCCGCAACGTCGGAACGGCTGACTTGACGGAGTTGGCCCTCAGCCGATCCGGGCCTCACCCCGCGGAGTTCGCGGTCACCGGTCCGGCTGAGACCACCCTTGCACCCGGCGCCAGCACCGGCTTCACCGTCACTTTCGCACCCGGCGAGACCGGACCACGGAGCGCCGTCGTGCAGGTCGTCAGCAACGATCCGGATGAGAATCCCTTCGACATCCCGGTGCGGGGGATCGGGCTCCATACATTGCAGACGTGGCGCGAGGCGTATTTCGGAACCACCGAAAACGAGGGGGACGCCGCGGACAGCTCCGACCCGAACAAGGACGGCGTGAGCAATCTGCTGGCCTTCGCGACCGGCCGGCACCCACTCCTGCCCGGCCCTCCGCCGTTGGAACTCCGGGTCGCCGGCGGCCAGTTGGAAGCGACCCACGCGCGAAGCCGGGCGGCATTGGCGGAGGGGATCGGCTTCGTCATCGAGTGGAACGACACCTTGGAGGGGCCATGGAGTGCCGGCGGGGTGGCGGACCATGTCCTCAGCGACGACGGGGTGCTGCAGGTGGTCGAATCCACCCTTCCGCGGGGCGCCAAGGATCTCCGCTTCGTGAGACTTCGCGTGAACCGGGAGTAGCCCGCATTGCCCGCGCCGGGAGGGCCTCGGCAGGTCGCGGCGCAGCCTGGCGCGACACGTAACTTCGTTAACGTTAACGGAATTGCGTGTTTGGGGGGAGGAGAGGGGTTTGGGGCCGTTGGCGGAGGGAGGGGGGGGCGGGGGAAGGGTCGGGGGCGGGTTGCGGGCGGGTTGCGGCGCGGTCTGGCGCGGCGTGCGGCTTCGTTCGTCGAAGACCGGCTTTTTCGGCTTGCAGGGTGGGGCGTCTGCAGCGATCGTTGCGTGAATCGACGGAGCAAAAGGGCGTTGGCCCTTGTGTTTCGGAGCCCCTGACCATCATCTGGCAATGAGTGAAGAATCCGGCCAAGAACCGCCGAAACCGACGAAGAAGACTTCCGCCGTGCCCCTGAAGAAGGAGACGGTTCGCGTCACGCTCAAAGCGAAACCGGAAGAAGCCGAAGAGCAGCAGGAGGCTCAAGAGGCTCCGGAGGCGTCCAGTCCGTCGGCGCCAGCCAGGAAAGCGCCCCCTCCGGCGCCGACCATCCCGCTGAAGACGGCTCCCATCAGTCCCGATGCTCCCAAGCCTCCCGCCCCGGCGCCGACCATACAGCTCAGGACCGGGGGGGCCGGCGCCCCGAAGAGCACCCCGCTCAAGACTCAACCGCTGACCGAGCAGGGCGCGAGCGGCACCCAGCAACTTCCCAAGGCGACCGTTCAGCTTGGCTCCGCCACGCAGGCCTTGGGGCAGCCGACCGGTCTTGCGCAGGGTCCGGCCGCCGGCATCCACACGGTGGCGGAAGAGGAGGACGAGGGCGCGGAAACCCTGCCCAACGTTCTCTCGATCGTGGCGTTCGTGTTGGCTCTCGCGGTCCTCGGCTTGCAACTCATGACGGCCAACACCTGGTTGAGTCCCGAGCCGCCGGTGAACGGTCCGGGATGGGAGGGGCTCTTGCAGTAACAATCGCGGATCGATGGCTTTTCCAATTGTGACCACCGTGATCGGGGCGCTGGTTCTCGCGCTCACGATCATGACCTATGTGACGCTGTGAGGGGCACGCGGCGCCGGGCGCGGGCTCTCAGGCGAGATTTCCGGTTTTGAGGACTCCGGCGGTTGCGGCGCGGACGGTTGCCGCGCGGCGCGTTTTGCGGTGGCGCTTGACGGGTTGCCGATTCCGCGCATAGTGCCGCCATGGCCTTGGAATTCACGAAGGACAATTTCGATTCGGAGGTGCTCCAAAGCGAGTTGCCGGTGTTGGTCGATTTCTGGGCGGAGTGGTGTGGTCCGTGCAAGATGATCGCCCCGGTAGTGGAAGCGGTGGCGGCGGACCTCGACGGCGCCGCCAAGGTTGGGAAGGTGGATGTCGACAGCGAGCAGGAATTGGCGCAGCGCTACGGCATCCAGTCGATCCCGACGCTCCTTTTCTTCAAGGGAGGAGAGGTCCGCGACACGGTGGTTGGTGCGAGCGTTTCCCCGGATGGTCTGAAGCAGAAGCTGCAGGCACTGGGCTGAGCCCTCTGCGCGAGCCGCGACCCGGCAGACGAGGCCAAAGCAGCCGGACCTACCGGAAGATCCAGTAGAGGATCACCATCGTGGCGAACAGAGCCCCCGCCACGACCCGGTAGTCGCGAAGGCCGGGCCAGCCCGGAGAACGCACCGCGTCGAGCGGGTGAGACCAGACGAGCTTGGCACTGCGCTCCGTGTGGGCGTGCGGGCGAATCCAC
>CAYPUM010000229.1:0-6455 GCA_964413545.1 uncultured Roseibacillus sp.
ATTCCGCAGATTCCCGATTTCCGGGCAACGCAAAACGTTGACTGACCCCATCTTCGCTCACGCGCCCCGCCAGCGCATGGAATCATGAAATCACGCCCACGACGAGGCTGGCGCTGGTGTGCCTGACGAAGACGGTTGCGGTTCCCTCGGACACCACGGCCGCATCCACCAGCTCCTGCACCTCCCCGGTGATCTCGCAGGTCCCCTTGCCCCGCGTCCGAACCTCGAATTGTCCGCTGTGCGTCTTCACATCCGGCACGCTGCACCGCCCTTCCGGCTGGCGCAATCCCTTATCAGGAGTGGAGCGTCAGCGAGCAGGTGTCAATCCCCCGGCCCCTGACCCCTGAACACACCGTCTGCGGCACTGCCCCCTACTCGATCTCCACGCTCCTCGATGATTTCCCGGTGGCGCTTTCGCAGCTCGGAAAACACCTTGCAGACCCCGGAGTATCCGGCGAGGAAGGCTTCGTCATCGAGAGAGGGAGACTCTTCGGCGAGGCCGGCGATCATCCGCGCGACCACCTCGGCCCGGGGGGCCAGTTCCTCTTCGGCGGCGGCTTCGCGGGCCGACTCCAGCAAGGCGTTCAACCGCGCCGCGTACTTGAGGCGGTTGTAGTGGGCGCGCTGCCCGGAAGTCTTCGCTTCGTCCGCCTCCCGGGCAGCCTCGCGCATGAGATCCATGAATTCGCCGGCGAGGCGCTGGCGTTCTTCCGGATCGGTGGCGGCTTCCAATTTCTTCTCGTATTCGGCCCGCACCTCCGACTCGTCGGCCGGAGCCGGCAGGGTCTCCCGGAAGGCCTTCATTTCCGCTCTCGCTTCGTCCGAGAAGGATTTCACAAACGCGTCAACCTCCCCGGCCGGGCGTTCCTCGGGCCGCGCCGGCGACGCGGGAGGTTTGCCGCTCCCCTTCGAGTCATGACGCGGCGCCTGCCGGGACGCGGCGCCGCGTCCGCTCATGGCGGACACCTCGCGGGAACCGGCGGCCGTCCCTCCTCCCCCCGCCTCCCCGGTCGAACCGCCGTCATTCAATGCAAAAAACAAAAGCATCCCGGCCCCCGCAACAATCACGATCACAAGGCCCGCTACCACAATGCCGAACATGCGCGACATGCCGCCATCATGAACCCTCCCGGCCCGAATGCAACGGCCGATCACCGCCGCCCTGCCCCGCGAAGCTGGATTCCGCGCAGGACGGAATGGCGTTCCGTCCCCGAAGGCGAAAACGTGATACAAAGCGGGATTCCTGACACTTTTCCCCCGGCACGCAGCGCGAAAAACGCCGTCGCCGCCTCGCAAGAGTCCCGTCTTCGCTCCGCTGCGCCGGGCAGGCTGTCGGCGCACTCCAGACGAAAAGGAGACGATTGCTGATATAAGGGATGCCGCGGCGTCGTTTCCATGGCCGGCATTCCGTCAAGGGGCGCAGGCAGCCGCCACCCGGCCGCCGCCCACCCTGTCCATCTCATCAATCATGAAAAACATCCCGAAATCACTTGATCGCACGCGTTTGCTCGCCGTCCTGATGGCGGCAACCGGCGCTGCATCCGTCACCGCAGCGCAGAACCCGCCGGCCGCTCCGGCGAACGAGGCGGCAAAGGTCGTCTGGGAGGCGGGGCGTGGCAGGCTGACCCTGCGTTACCACGACAAGGCGATTCTCGATGGCGCGATCGCTGTCGAGGACGCCGCGGGCAAGGCCGTGCCGGGCGTCACCGTGAAGCTTGACCCGGCTGTTTCCCGCAACGACAGGGAACGGGTCGAGCAACGCCTGAGATTCACTCTTGCCGAACCCCGCGAAGGCCTCGAGCTGGTCCTGCGAGCCACGGTTGCCGGCAGCGCGGAGGCCTTCCCCGCCGAGACCCGCGGAAAAGCGCAGCAGCGCTTCCCGCTGGTCCGCAACAGCAACGGGCTCAGCCGCAACTACCGCAACAATGCCGTCTATGACCGGCGCTGGGACTGGACGCTCAGCGGCCCCGGCGACGGCGCCACCCGCATCCGCCCCGGCAAGAAGGGCGAAGAAACCGTCACGTTCGCATGGGCCAGCCGCGGCCCCGCCCTCGAACTCGTCTTCCGCCCCCGGTTCTACCAGAAACACCGGGAACTGAAATACTTCCAACCCTGGACCTACAAGCCCTGGAAAGGCTCCGTCACCGGCTACTGCACGTGGTGGGCCTATAAATACGACTTCACCCAGAAGACGCTCGACGAACTGGTCGATACCTTCGTCGACAAAAAGCTCC
Organism: uncultured Roseibacillus sp.; assembly: GCA_964413545.1. Taxonomy (GTDB): domain Bacteria; phylum Verrucomicrobiota; class Verrucomicrobiia; order Verrucomicrobiales; family Akkermansiaceae; genus Roseibacillus_B. The sequence continues at coordinate 2,235 of CAYPUM010000229.1, forward strand.
CCGACTTCGGATACCACTACGTCCAGCTCGACGACACTTACCAGATCGGCAACGGAAGCTGCCCGCAGAACTGGCTGACATGGAACAAGAAGTTCCCCGGCGGCCCGGAATACGCGCTCAAGAAGATCAAGTCCGGCGGCATGATGGGCGGCATCTGGGTGCATCGCATCCACCGCCCCAGCGACCCGCACGTCACCGGCATCGCCGAGGCCCATCCGGACTGGTTTGTCAAGAAGGAGGACGGCACGTTGTTCAAGGGCAACGGCTTCTACGTGCTCAACACGAAGAACCCGGAAGCCATCGACGAGATGGTGCGCCCGATCTACCGCGGACACAAAAAGCAGGGCTGGGACTACGTCAAGATCGACGGCGCCGGCGACCTGCTCAACGCATACAAGCACAAGGATTGCGAGCACCACTTCAAGCAGATCGACTCGACCCCCGAGGAGTCCCTGCGCGACTGGGACCGGGTGGCCCGCGAGGAACTCGGCCCGGACGTCTACATCCTGAACTGCTGGGGGGTCGGCCCGGGGCTCAACGTGGTGGGACTCGTCGACGGTTCCCGGCTCGCCGGTGACGGGTTCCAGCCCGAGCAACTGGCCAATCGCAGCTCCTTCGAGGGCGTGCTGTGGCGCAACGACCCCGACCACTGCGACATCCTCGGCACATGGCTCACCGATGAGAACGCCATGATGCCGGTGTTCGGCCTCGACAAGCCGGCCTCGGTCCGCACCATCGTCCGGCCCGCCATCTGCAGCATCGCGAGCGGCGTCCTGATGGTCAGTGACAAGGTCGAGGTCTACAAGGACGACGCAAACATCGAGGGCATGAAGCGCAGCGCTCCGGTGCTGCCAACGGTGCCCGGACAACTCTACGACCCCGGCCACGGCGCCGCCACATGGTGGCTGCAGGAAATCGAGCGCCCGTTCGAACGCTGGGCGGTGCTGTCGCGCGTCCAGTGGGCGAAGAAACGCGAGGACGAGTGGAAGTTCGATCTCAAGGGCCTGCCCGAGCACGAGGTCAAGTTCGCCGACCTCGGACTCGACCCACAACGCGAATACGTCGTCTGCGAGTTCTGGGACCAGCAGTTCCTCGGGACCTTCAAGGGATCGTTCAAGGCGCCCGCCATGGACACCGGCAACGGCATGGACGTCTTCGCCATCCGCGAGGCCCGCCCGCATCCGTGGGTCGTCTCGACCACCCGACACCTCTCGCAGGGCGGAGTCAGTCTGCTCGACGAGAAATGGAACCCCTCCGACAAGACCCTCAGCGGCAAGAGCACGGTCGTCGAAGGAGATCCATATGTCCTGACGGTCCGCCTGCCCGAAGGCTTCCGGGTCACGGAGGCCACGATCGACGGAAAAAAGGCTGAGACCTCCGCGAAGGGAGAGGCCGCCACGGTGCGCATCACGCCCCCCGCCACCGGCAACGTCGCATGGAAAATTTCATTCGCCCGCTGAGAACGGCGCAGGTTTGCTCCGCAGCCACTTGACGAGGATCCCCTCGGAGGGGCTGAGGAGCCACGCCAGCAGGAAGAGGAGCTCCGCCGCGGCCGCCATCATCCCCGAGGAAGTCGTGGTTTCAAAACCGAACCACCCCGGAACCGTGAGGGCAAGATAGTGGCCGAGGGCCGCCGCGAGAATCGCCGCCATCAGCGCCATCGTCATCATCGGGACGAGCCTCCGCGTCACCAAAAGAGCCGTGGCCGGAGGCGCGATCAACATCGCGATCACGATGATGCTCCCCACCGCCTCGAAAGAGGCCACCGTCGTCACGGCCACCATCACCATCAGGAGGTAGTGCATGACCTGCGAGGAAAACCCCAGCGTGTCGGAAAGACCGGGGTCGAAGGCGCTGAGCCGGAACTCCTTGAAAAGGGCCGCGATCACGACAAGGTTCACGATCAGGACGGCGGCGAGCACCACCGCCGCCCGGGGCGCCTCCCACCCCCCGAGGTCCACGATGTCAAGGGGCGCCAGCTCGACCGCGCCGTAGAGCACGCAGCCCGGATCGAGGTCGACGTGCTTCGCGTCCGCGACCCGCGCAATGAGGATGAGGCCCACCGCGAAGAGGGTCGTGAATACGATCCCCATGGCGGCGCCCACGTCGACGCGTCCGGCGCGGCTGATCCACTGTGTGAACACCGCCGTCAGCACCCCAACCGCCGCGGCCCCGAGAAACATCGCCATACTGGCGCGGGATTGGGTGATCAGGAACGCCATGGCCAGCCCCGGCAACACGGCGTGACTGATGGCATCCCCCATCATGCTCATCTTGCGCAGAACAAGAAAACACCCCGGCAAGGCGCACGCCGCCGCGCACAACGCGCCGATTACCACAATCCACGTATCCAATGAGCTCCAGTTGCCCGCCATCTTCTCACCTTGCGTCTTCGCTACTCACCACTCACCACTCACCATCCGCCATCCGCCATCCGCCATCCGCCATCCGCCATTCGTCATTCTTCATTCTTCATTCTTCATTCGTCATTCTTCACATCCGATGGGGGCTCGGCGGCACCGGAATCCAGGCACGGCGCTCGCGGAGTTCGGCTTCGAGTTGCCGCACGAGGTCGGCGTCGAGGACGTGTTCGACCATGTCGGCGTCCCGATCGACGTGGCTCGGAGCGATCTCGGCATGGGTGACGAGGTAGACCTCCCAGAGGCGATGGTTGCGGGTGATCCGGGCCGCCTCGCCGAATCCCTCCTCGGAGAGGCGGAGCCTTCCGCCGCCGGCTTCCATGATGTGGCCCCGGCCCGCTTCGGTGCGGATGACGCGCTGCAATTCACGGGCCGACCAGACGCGCTTGCGCTGCAGGTCTTCCAGCCGGAAGGGGGCATTCACCACGGGCTCCCGCGGGCCACGCCGGAGGGCCTCCGCTTCGAGGATCTCGTACGCCGCCCGCAGCAAGTGCTGCCGGTTGACCTTCCGCCGCAGCCGCCGGCGCCGCAGGGTCCGCGCCAACACGCCCCGCGCCGGGGCAACCACCATGCTGAAGAGAAACACGGCCGCCGTCACCAGCACGATCACCGCTCCCGCGGGCATCCGGGGGAGCAAGGCGCTGATCGAGGCGCCCAGCCACCCGCTCGCCCCGCCCAGCACCGCCGCGATCCCGGTCATGGCCGACAGCCGTTCGGTCCAGAAGCGGGCCGCCGTCGCGGGCGTGATGAGAAAGGCGATGATCAGGATCAGCCCCACCGCCTGCAAACCGATCACGGTCACGGCCGTCACGAGACCCAGCAGCAGGAGATCGAGCCCGAGGACCGGCCAGCCTTGGGAGGCCGCAAACCCCTCGTCGAAGCAAAGCATGGCAAGCTCCTTGAAGAGGAGGACCGCCAAAGCCGCGGCAAGAATCGCGACACTCGCAATCACCACGAAGTCGCTTTCAACCATCGAAGCCGTCTTCCCGTAGATGAAGGATTCCAAGCCCGCGGCGCTCGCCTGCGGCATGGCCTGCACCATGCGCAGAACCGCCGTCCCGATCCCGAAGAAGACACTCAGGACCAGCCCCATCGCGACGTCGTCGCGCAACCGGGTCGTGTTCCGGATCGCAAGCATCACCAACACCCCCGCGATGCCGGACAGGGTGGCGCCCGCCAACAAGCCCGGCAGGGACTTCCCGGCGCCCCCCGCCATCACCATCACGCCGAATGCGATTCCGATCCCCGGCAGGGTGGCGTGCGACAGGGCGTCCCCCATCAGGGACCGCTTGCGCAGCAGGAGAAAGGAGCCCACCAAACCGGCCGCAACCCCGAGCAGGGCGGTCGAGAGCACCACCAGCCGCGTGTTGTAGTTCCGCAAGGTGACGACCTCCCAAACGTCCCCGGAAGACGGAAGCGCCGCAGCCGTGGGAATCACCCCGGCCAACACCCCGGCCGCCAGTCGATGACCAGCAAGGCAAGCTCCGGAACGGTTGACGAGACCGGTCAACAACTGAGCGAAGCGCGCCTCGTCATCCGCCGCCGTCGCCGCCATCGCCGGCCGAGGCTCCAAACACTGCCCCCCCGCCCCGAAGACTCGACCACCTCGATACGAATTCCGGTTTTCAAGGCTTCCACGGCGCGCGTCCTGCGCGCATGCCATGCCCGGCAGATCCACCGCCAGAAACACGGCGAGGATCGCGATCCCCCATCGACGGCTTGTCTCAACGCGTGACATCGCTCAGAGCCCGGGCCGCGTCGGTCAGCAGATTCAACTGGCCGCCGTATGTTTTCTCGAGGT
>CAYPUM010000230.1:0-6454 GCA_964413545.1 uncultured Roseibacillus sp.
TACCGGACGCGGAGGCGGGCGGCGGCGCGGCGCTGGAACCGGGTGGCGCTGGTGCCTCCGGCGCTAAGAGAGGATCCGGTAATCGTTTGCTTCGAACAACGGATCGTGTATGGTTCGTGCATGGCCACCAAAACAATTTCCTTGGAATTGGATGCCTACGAGAAGCTGCGGGCGGCGAAGCGGGCGGGAGAATCGTTTTCGGCAGTGGTGCGACGGGCGAGCTTTGAGGACGAACTACTGACCGGCGAAAAGCTCCGCGCGTGGCTGCGGAGCGGCGGCAGCGGGGTGAGCACGGGCTACCTCGACGCGGTGGAGGAGGCGGCCGGGCATGATCCGGTTCCGGACGATCCATGGGCCTGATTCTCGACACCAATTTCGTAATCACCGCCGAGCGGGAGGCACGGCGGGGAGAAGCGGGGCGGGCGGATGCATTTCTCGCGCCGCGGCCGGCAGAGCGGTTCTACCTCACCTTCACGGTGGCGGGCGAACTGGCGTGTGGGCGGTCCGCGGCGGCGCGCCATGACTGGGAACGGCTGTGTGCGTCGTATCCGGTGCTGCCGTGGACCATGGAGGTGTCGTGGCAATACGGGGAGGTGTACCGGGTTTTGGCGGAGCAGGGGCGGCTGATCGGCGGCAATGACCTGTGGATTGCCGCCACCGCGCTTGCCAATGGATTCGGGGTGGTGACCGACAACCTCCGCGAGTTCCGCCGGGTGCCGGGATTGGTGGTCGACGGGTACTGATGATTCACCGGCCGCGGACCGAACTTCGGGAGAGCAGGGGGTCAGGCGGTCTCGCGCGTGAAGAGGGCGGCGAGGGATTCGGCGGTGCGAATGATCCGGCGCCCCCAACTGTTCGAGGCATCGACGGGGACGGCGACGACGCGGGGTGGATGGGTGCGGGGCCCGGGGAGAAGCCGGTGGGCGCCCTCACGCCGGGACCGCATCCCGCATTGGCCGGGTGCCGGACGGCGGCAGTTCCCGGCCGGCTTCCTCGAGTTGCGTCACCTCCCCGGCCACCATGGCGCAAATCTGCCGGCAGGCGTCCTCTTCGGAACTGCTGTGGCAGACCCCGCCGAATGGAAACAAGTCCCGGCCGTAGCCGAAGTGCTGCCCGTCCTCCTCCCACTGCACGAACTTCAGGCAGCGGTCCCGGGCTCTCATTGGCTGGCTTTCTCCATCCCGTTGCACAATTGCTTCTCTTGGCAGGGATGCGCATCGTCCCCACCCCGACCGCTCAGGATCAGGGCGTTCGGACACCTCGGATGCCGGAACTTGCGGTGTGATCCCTTCCCGCCGGAAACGACCACAAAACCCGCTTCTTCCCAGTCGGCGGCAAGCTCCCGTATCTTGTGGCACACGCTGCACCATGCCGGATCCTGCCGGCCCTTGCCTCCGGAATCTCCCCCCTCGCCCCGCTCGTGGCATTCTTCCTGACCGTGGATGTCCGGCATCCAGGCGGGCGCGAGGCGGCCCATTCTCAACTGTTTCAAATCCAGCGGGAGTTGCCATGGCGGCGATTGCGGGGCTTGATCGGGGTTGTCGTTTTCGCCATGCATTCCGCCGACTGGACCGTCCTGATCGTTTATCTCGCCGCCACGGTGCTGCCGGGGGTGATGATCAACCTGAAGTACGGGGTGGCGGCGTTTCTGGCGGTCGTCGCGGTCGTCATGCTGTTGCCGGGCCGCCGACCGGCGGAACGACCCCGGCCGCGCTGACAGGGCATGCGACCCGAACATTTTGCAGATCCTCTGAACCATCCACTCCTCCCTCCCATGATTCACGAACAACCATGTGAGAGCCGCGTCCTGCGGACGCGGGAAATCGAAGCCGACCTTGTGGTCGTCGGCGGCGGATTGGCCGGCACCTGCTGCGCGATCACCGCCGCGCGCGAAGGATTGCGGGTGGTGCTCGTCCAGGACCGGCCGCTGCTCGGCGGCAACGCCTCGAGCGAGGTGCGGCTGTGGGTGCTCGGCGCCACCTCGCACATGGGCAACAACAACCGCTGGGCGCGCGAGGGCGGGGTGATCAACGAGATCCTCGAGGAGAACCTCCATCGCAACCGGCAGGGCAACCCGTTGATCGTCGACACCATCCTGCTGGAAAAGGTCGTCGCGGAGCCGAACATCACCCTGCTGCTCAACACCGCGGTACACGCGGTCGACAAGGGCGGCCTGGACACGATCTCGGCGGTGACGGCATTCTGCTCGCAGAACTCGACCGCTTACCGTCTCGCCGCCCCCCTTTTCTGTGACGCCTCGGGCGACGGGATCGTCGGCTTCCTTGCCGGAGCGGCGTTCCGGGTGGGAGCGGAAGGGCGGGGTGAATTCGGCGAGGGGCTGGCGCCGGAGCAGCCGAACTCCGAGCTGCTCGGCCACTCGCTCTATTTCTACACCCGGGACGCCGGCGAGCCGGTGAAGTTCGTGCCGCCGGCCTGGGCGCTCGACGACATCACGAAGATCCCGCGCTACCGGCAGTTCCACACCAACATGCAGGGGTGCAACTTCTGGTGGATCGAATACGGCGGGCGGCTCGACACCGTGCACCAGACCGAGACGATCAAGTGGGAGCTGTGGAAGGTGGTCTACGGGGTGTGGAATCACATCAAGAACTCCGGCGAGTTCCCCGAGGCGGAGACGCTGACGCTCGAATGGGTCGGCCACATCCCCGGCAAGCGCGAGAGCCGCCGCTTCGAGGGCGACTACATGATCAGCCAGCAGGACGTCATCAGGCAGGCGACGTTCGAGGACACGGTGGCGCACGGCGGCTGGGCGGTCGACCTGCACCCGGCCGACGGCGTGTATTCGGATCTTCCCGCCTGCACCCAGTGGCACGCGAAGGGGGTCTACGGGATCCCCTGCCGCTGCTACTACAGCCGTAATATCTCGAACCTGTTCCTGGCCGGGCGGATCATCAGCGCCAGCCATGTGGCCTTCGGCTCGACGCGGGTGATGGCGACCTGCGCCGCCGGCGGACAGGCGGTGGGGGTGGCGGCGGCGCTCTGCCGCGAGCACGGGTGCATGCCCCGCGAGGCCGGGGCGGGCAAGCGGCTCGCCGAACTGCAAAGCCGGCTCGACCGCAGCGGGCAGTTCCTGCCGGGGGTGGCGGTGGACGATCCCGCCGACCTCGCGCCGCGGGCCGCCGCGGCGGCCAGTTCGAGCCTCGTCCTCGGCAAGCTTCCACCCGACAAGAGCTGGGTGCGGCTCGACAGCGGCTGGGCGATGCTGCTGCCGCTGCGGCGCGGCGTGACGCCCGCCTTCGGCTTCGAGATGCACGCCGATCAGCCCGCCGTGCTGCGGGTCGAGCTGCGGCGGGCCGCGAGGCCCGGCAACTTCACCCCCGACGAGTTGATCGAGGCCGCCGAGGTGCCGGTGCCCGAGGGCGTCTCGACCGCCCGGGCACGGTTCCACACCGCGGTCGAGCGCGAGGGCTATCATTTCGTTGTCCTGCGCGAGGATCCGGCGCTGCGAGTGCGCCTCAGCGAAGCCCGCCTCACCGGCGTGCTCGCCGTGACCAACGCCTTCAACAAGGCGGTGGCCACCTCGGCCGTGCAAAGCCCTCCGGAAAACAGCGGCATCGACACCTTCGAGTTCTGGCTGCCGAAACGCCGCCCCGAGGGCCGCAACCTCGCAATCGAGATCGCCCCGCCGATCGACCTGTTCGGCCCGGAGAACGTCCTCCGCGGACCCGCGCGGCCGGCCGGCTCGGTCAACGCCTGGATCGCCGACCCCGCCGACTCGCAGCCCGAGTTCACCCTCACATGGCCGCAGCCGGTCGCAATCGCGCAGGTTGTCGTCGAGTTCGATCCCGACTGGGACCATCCGCTCGAATCCGTGCTGATGACCCACCCCGAGGAGGTGGTGCCGTTCATGGTGCGGGACTTCGACCTGCTTGACGGCGACGGGCGGGTGCTGGCCGAACGGCGCGGCCACCGCGGGGCGCGCTGCGTGCTCGACCTTCCCCCGCGCTTCACCTCCCCCACCCTGCGGCTGCGCATTCACGCCACCGGCGGCGCCCCGGCCGCGGTGTTCCGGCTGCGGGTGTTCGGCTAGCCCGGCCTGGTCACTTCAGCCTTCAAATGCGCAGCTTGCGGAAGGAGACGAGGCTTTTCGGGTCGTGCCCCTGCAGGGCGATGGCGCCCTCGCCAAGGCGCCTGTGTTTATCCGGGTGGTCCCCGGGTTCCAAGTCCTCGTTCACGACCTTGCCAGAAGGGTCGTTGGCGTGCGTTTCATCGTCGGTGTGGGTGTGTGCGGCTTGTCCCCGCACCCCCTTACCGTGCGGAAAAGCCTCGTCTTTCGCCGGGTTGGGTGGGAGGCGCTCGCGGGCTCACCTTTTCACCGGCCGGACGACATTGTAGATGCCGTCGCGCGCCATACAGGCGAAGAACACGTGCGTCGGCATGCCGTTCTCGAAGAGAATCTGCGGCCGCTCGAACCGGCCCGCCTTCAGGATGCTGCCGTCCACCCGTTCCACCTTGCCGGTGTAGGCCCGGGGGGGGTCGGTCAGTTCCCAGTTCAGGCCGTCCGAGGAATACGCCACGAAGCCGTTTCCCCATCCCACGTGAATCCTTCCATCCATGGATTTCGCCAGCAGCAGGTAGCGCTCACCGCCGCGCCAGACGTAGGGATCCTCGACGTGGGCTCTCTTGCCGCGGAACAGGAGCTGCGATTCCTCGTCGAGGCGCTCGTAGGGGCCGAGGTAGTGCTTCGCCATGGCCGCTCCCAGGATCAGCTCGTTCTTCACCTTCTGTTCGGGAAACGTCAGGGGCGAACTCTTGTAGATCAGCAGAACGCTCCCGTCCTCATGCACGACGGGCGCCGGATTGCTCGTGATCGATGCATCCCATTTGCCGGGACGCGGTTCGAGGACCGGCTTGTCCCGCCGCTTCCACGGCCCCGTCACGGAATCGGACACTGCCACGCCGATCCGCTTGTTGTTCCAGGCTTTCTCCCAAAGTTCGCGCGAGGGGCGCTTCTCTTTCGGTGGGACATCGTCGTAGGTGGTTCCGGTGTAGAACAGGACATACTTGCCGTCATGGCGCCGGATGGTGGGATTGAAGGTCGCCATGCCATCCCAGAACCGGTTTCCCCGCCGTGGCAGGACGACCTTGACCAACCGGTAGGGGCCGGCGGGCTTGTCGGAGACCGCCAGGACCACGTCGCCATTGGTGACCCACGACGGCATGGCGGTTCGTTTCGGCCATCGCGCCGCAAACATGTAGTAGCGGCCATCCTCCGCCTTCACCACCGACCCACCCCAGACAATGTAGTCCTCCAGGCTGAAAGCCGGCGCCATGGGCGACGGCGCCCAACCGGCTCGAAACGGGTTCCCGGGCCCGTCTGCCGCCGCGCAAACCGTCAGCAGCAACAGACACAGGAATCCCGGCGCGTGTCTTGCTCGTTTCATCGTGTCCTCATGCTGGTTCTTCCTCTCGCCCGATCCCGGAGCGCCGTATCGCTGCCCCAGATCGAGCGAAGCTTGCTGACTCGCAGGGAACGGATCTTCGCGTTCCCGCCTTTGGCATAAAGTTCCAGCCCGGTGTTTCTGTTCTTCGGCACGAAGCAGCATGGCAGCGCTGCTTCTCCATCATTGACAAAGGTCTCGACGGATGTGCGGTCCACCAGGATGCGCAGTCTGATTCTGCCATCCCGGGCCGGGGTTTCCGCCACGGCGCCGAGACTGGCGACCTTCCCGGCGGCGTAGGCGACGGACGTTTCGTGAAGGCGCAGGCCGAACTCCCCGGCGTCGCCGATCTCGACGTCCATGGCGATGTCGAACAACTCGCCGGAGAGCTCCGAAAGCGGGTTCTCGCCGGGCCTGAGGAGGCGGTTCTCGAGCTTGAACGAGCCGGCATGCAGGCGCTTGATCCCTTCGATGGGGTACATGTGCAGTCGCAAGCCGGCGGGCGTCGCCCTCAGCGTCAGTTCGCAGGGGAAACTCTGCTGTTGATTGAAGGGCATTCCCGGATACTTGCCGCCGTTCATCCAGCCGATCTGCACCCGTTTCTTGTCCGGAGTCTCCCACGACTGGGCGGCATGGAAGTTCCTGCCGAACTCGCAGCGAAGTTCGCCCGTCTCCGGCTCGAACGTCCTGCCGTCGAAATCGCCGATCCAGTACGAGAAGCGGCCATCGTGGAGGACCCACTTCAGCTTCTTCCCGTCGCCGTCGACCGGCAGTTGAAACATGTCCGGACATTCGTGAAAACCGTTGAGCGGAACGACCGAGGCGGCCGTCCATGCCTTCATGTCATCCGAGGTGAAAAAGTGCGCCTGGCCCCGCTTCACGTAGAGAACCATGATCCACTTCTTCGTCGGTTCGTGCCGGAAAACCATGGGATCCCGGTTGTGGGCCGCAATCTTCTCCAGCACCGGATTGCCCTCATACTTCTTCCATGTCCTGCCGCGGTCGTTGCTGTAGACGAGGCTTTGCCCCCACGAACCGGCCGAGGTGTAGGC
>CAYPUM010000231.1:0-6430 GCA_964413545.1 uncultured Roseibacillus sp.
TCGCGACGCCCTTCCACGAGTCCCACTTGTAGAGCCGCCCGAAGAGCTGGACCTGTCCGGCATAGACGGCATGGAAGAGCGGCACGGCGCTGCTGCCTTCGCGGTAGCCCACCCAGGTCAGGTATCCGTCGAGCCGGTTGACATACGGCTCGGCGGAACTCTCGGAGGTCAGGATCGTTCCCGGGGAACTCTTGCGAATGTCGTCGAGCATCGGCCAGTAGCCCCGGGTCGTCCACCAGCACCCGCCGCCGAGCGGGTGGCCGTGGGCCTTGTCGAAGCACAGCATCGCGGCCTGGGCGGAGACCTGGTCGAGATAGACGCCGTTGACGCCGAACTCCGGTCCGGCGAGCCTGAGCACGAGGTCCTTGACGGTCTTCTGCCACAGCGGCGTGGCCGGGCACATGGGGGCGAAGGTATTGCCCGCGTACGACTTCGTCGGGATCGAGCCGTTGAACGACTTGACGGCCGCGGGCCGGGCGGTGGTCTTGAATTCCGCCACGTCGGTGTCCCAGATATGCGCGTTGATGTAGGGCATCACGCGCACCCCCGCGGCCTGGACCTCGCGCACGCCCTCGGCAAACCCGTCGTCGGCGGGAAAGTAGTGCGGGTAGTCGTTGTCGTAGGTGGTCTTATGCCAGTTGTACCAATGCACGGCGCAGGGGATATCGCCCATGTAGGCGGCGAACTTCTTGATCCTGGCGACCGCCTGGTCGATCGGGAGCGGGGCGTTCTTCTTCGGCCACGGTCCATTGCTCATGATCCAGACCGGGTTGTCCTTGAACCAGTCCGGCGTGTCGGGGCGGCCGGACTGGTTGCCGCGCGGCCACCAGCCGGCATGTTCGGCGGCCCAGGCGCGGTAGATCTGCGCGATGTCGAACCAGTCGCCGCCGAACGGGCGGATGAGCACCTCGCCGGGCAGTTCCCAGCCCTTGCCCGGCACGCCCATGTCCGGCACCGGCCAGTGCCAGCGCAGCCCGAACCGCCCGTCCCTGCAGTTCATCTCGAGTCGCTTGCCGGAGGCGAACGGATCGTGCACGCCGATGTAGACTCCGCCGGCCGAGCCGTAGATCCCGGCGCACTGCATGGTCAGGCGGCCGCTCGGATAATGGCCGCGGGCCTCGGACTGGTAGGCAAGCGGCTTGCTTGCGGGATGCAACCGCCCGCTGACGGTCGGCAGGAGCACCGTGTCGTCAGCGCGCGCCGTGGTCTGGAAGTCGGGAAAGGTGACCTCCCACAACGCGGCGTTGCTGCTGTTCCCGATGTCCAGGCGCCAGGCCGCGCCGGGCTCCCCCGGTGTGCGGGTCATGCGAACCTTCAGCCCGGCCGCCGGTCCGTCGCCGAGCCCCGTCCACTTCAGAACCGTCGCTCCGGCTTCCTCCTCGATGGCCGGAGCCGAGGCGGCGCTCTTGAATTCCCGGAACTTGCCGTCGGGCAGCCGGATCTTGACGGTCCAGCCCGGTGGTGCGGTGTCCGCCAGCCGCCCTGGCCGCGGGCCATGGGGATCCGGCAGCCCGGCGGCTTGACCTGTTAGTGAAGCCAACACGACCAGACCCAAGCCGAGCCATCGGCTGATCCGGCCTGCGTATCGTCTCGTCGGCATATTCCTCGATCTCTCCATCACTCTGCTCCTTTCTGCGTCAATTTCCTTGCCAGAACCGCCGGATACGTTTCTCCGGTGGCGGTTCCCTCGCCCTTCATGTGGCTGCCGAAGGTGAGGCTGTCGTTCACCGCGTCATTCATGCCGAAGAAGATGACCAGGTGCTCCGGTTTGCCGGCCAGCACCTTCGGCAGCCGCGCCAGTCCGTCGCGGCTGTTCGCGCCCCCGGCCCCCAGGTTCCGCACCTCCACGTCCCGCGCGCTGCCGACCGGGGTCAGGCAGCCCCAGACCAAGACGCACGGAATCAGCTTTGCAAGTATCTTTCTCATATCATTGATGTGCACGAGAACCTTCGGCCCCTTGCACTCGAGCCGGAAGGCATTCCACTGGCCGGCGGGCTTCTCCGGCATGCTGGAGGCGGGCGACGCATCGTAGAGCGCACCGGTGTTGTGGGTGGTATTCCTTCATCATCGGGAATCAGAGAGGTCCCCAGCCCTTGCGGGGTTCGCGCCAGGCGAGTTCATTGATTTTCGGTTCGTTGGTGATCTCGCCGGCTTCGTTGAGTTCCAGCGGTTTGCCGGCGCGGGCGCAGAGGTTGCCGAGTTGGATGTTGGCGGTCATCGGGCCGGCGTAGGAGAAGTTCGAGCGGCTGAACTCGCGCGGCTTTTCGCCGCGACAGGCCATCAGGAATTCCTCGTAGTGCCCGGGCGAACGCTCGATCAATTGCTCAGGCTTCCCGAACGCGTTGCGGGCTGAATTCGGGATCAGGCGCGGGCTTTCCCAGTAGTCGCCCAAGACCAGCATCTTGCCCTTGGTGCCCACGATCAGGTTGCCGGTCTCCGGCATCTTGGCGCCATCCACCGCGAGTTCCTCGGGAGCGTCGGGCATGTTCGGTCTGCCGCCGGATCTCCTGCCTTCATACCAGAACGTGGTGAAGCCGGGCCGCTGGGCGGTCGCCCGGTAGGTGGCCTTGATCGTCATCCCGGCGGGGAACTGGTCGCCCACCGGAGCGGTCATGAAGACGGGCTCGACCGTCGCGGCGTAGCCGGGGTTCATGATGGCGTAGATGCCGTCGGTGGTGTGGCACGCCATGTCGCCGAGCGCGCCGGATCCGAAATCGACGAATCCCCGCCACTTGAAGGGGTGATAGGCACCCTTCTTGTAGGGGCGCATCGGCGCCGGGCCGATCCATGCCTCCCAATTGAGGTTGCCCGGCACCTTGTCGCCGCCCTGCGGCCGTCCGCCGCCCTGCGGCCAGACCGGGCGGTTCGTCCAGGTGTGAAACTCGATCACCTCGCCGAGGGCTCCCCCCTTGATGAAATCGTATGCCAGCCGCCAGCCCTGGCCGGCGTGCCCTTGGTTGCCCATCTGGGTGACGACCCCGGGGTGCCTCCGGTAGGCGGCGGTGAGCATCTGCGCCTCGCGAACCGACCAGGTGAGCGGCTTCTCGGTGTAGCAGTGGATCCCCATCGTGATGGCCGACATGGTCGGCGCAAAATGGGTGTGGTCCGGCGTGGTGACGAACAGGACGTCCAGTTCCTTGCCATGCCTGGTGAGCAGTTCGCGCCAGTCGGTGTAGCCCTTGGCCTCCTTCCAGCCCTTCTTGCCGTGGACTTGCTTCCACTGTCCCTTGTCCACATCGGCGAAGGCGACGCACTGGAGGCCGAGGCCGTGGAGCGTGTTGGTGTGGGTCTTCGCCTTGCCGCCGGTGCCGACGAATCCGACTTGCAGCCTGCTGTTCTGGTTGCGGGCACTGGCAATGGCGGGAAATCCGAAAACGGCACCCGTGCCGGCGAGCGCGGCGCGGCCGAGGAAACTGCGGCGTGACAGGGGGAGCGATGGTCGGACGGGTCGGTGCATGATATCGGTGTTTGTGTTGTCGGATGAGAATGAGATGCCGGGATTCGCGGATGGTTCACTCCGTCATGCGCATTTCGGAGGCGAGAAACGCGGGGTAGGTTTCGCCGGTCACGGTGCCCTCGCCGGTCATGTGGCTGCCGTAGGTGACGCTGTCGCCGAAGCAGGCGATCACGTCGCCTCCCTCGACCAACGGGCGCAAGGCGGCCGCCACCTCGTCGGCAAGGAAGGCATTGCCCTGCGCCGTGAGGTGCACGCCGTCGCGGTCCGGGCTGTTAGCCTCGCAACGGAGCAGGCAGTCGGCGGTGTCCGCCACCGCGTCATCCACGGTGGTCCCCGGACTCTCGGCCAGAAACCGAGCCCGCCAGTCGATGAGGGCCGCCCCGGTGGTGGCGGCGACCTCGCGCACCACTTGGTCATAGTCCGCCACATGGTCCTGGAGGCGGGTCAGTTCCGGGTGGCTCGGATGGCGCTCGGCGAGGTAGGTGGTGTTGACAGGATGGATGGTCGCCAGGAGAACCGATTTCACGCCGGCCGCCTCGGCTTGGGTCACGAGGTTGGTCAGGTTCTGCCGGCAGGTTGGCAGGCTGACCAGTTTGCTGCTGTTGAGCGAATCGTTGATTCCGAAAAACACGACGAGGCGGTCCGGTTGCCCGGCCAGAACCGAAGGCAGGTTGGCGAGGGCGTCGTTGGTGTTGGCTCCCGGAATGCCGTGATTGCGGACGTCCACGGCCGCCAACCGGGGAACCGCCCCGTTTCCGAGGTCGACCCAGACCGCAAGGCGGTAGAAGCCTTTGGTCAGTCCCGTGGGCATCGGGCAGGAAACCGGGCTGCCATCCGCGATGCCCTCCATGACGACGGTGCTCCAATCCTCCAGGTTCGGGGAAAAGAGCAGGCGGTAGCGACGTTCGAGGCCATCGTAGCCGGGGCCGGTGGCGGCGGGGAGTGTGAAGTTCACCTCCCAGGCCGCGTCATTCATCGACAAGTCGATCCGGTCCGCGACGTGCGGATCGAGCCCGGCCATGAACTCGGCGGTGGTGTCGGATCCGTCCCCGTCGTCGTCAGCGCCCGGCAGCGCCGCGGCGACGGACGGGTAGTGAGCCAGTTCCCAATCGTCGGGAATCATGTCGTAGTCTTCATCCGCGAAGGCGATCAGGTTCTCGAAGAAGTCGCCGCGCGCCCAGCCCGAGTAGGTGGTGGGGACATTCACCTGATTGGGCGCGATGAAGTCCGGCTGCACGGTGTCCGGGCCGACGGCGCTGTAGTAGAGTCCCCACCATTCCCCCGGGTGGTCCTCGCGGTTGGCGGGGACCTCGCCGGCGGCATGCACCGTTGAGGCGGCCGGATAGGCGGCGTTGAGGTGGAACAGGAGGCCGGCGTTGGTGCGGTCGATCGGCGTCTGGTCGGGGGTGCCTTCGCCGTCGGCGTCGATGCTCACCTCGTTCCAGTGATCGTGAAACAGCGGGTTGGTGCCGTACTCATGCACATAGAGTTTCTTCACCTGCCAGGGCGGCAGGCCGGACAGGTCGATGGCGGGATCCGCCGCGATGGGAACGGCGTCGGCGGTGGCCAGGGCGGTGGCCTTGTGGTTGTTATGTCCGTATTCGCCGTCGAAGTCATGGGTGATGACCACGTCGGGGCGGTAGCGGCGCATCCAGTAAGCCAGGGTTTCCCCGGCCAGCGCGCGGCCGGCCACGGGATCGGTCCCGTCGGGCGACCAACTGGCCCAGGTCTGGTCCAGGGTGGAGGTCGGGGAGTTGAAGAAGCGCGGGAAGATCGGCTGGTTGCGCAGTCCGTAATACCACACCGCATCACGCATGTAGCCTTCGCGCACCGGGGGTTCCCGGATGGAGTCATTGCTGGTCATCGAGATGCCGACGGCCGGCAGCTTGCGCACCCGGGTGTAGTAGGGATAGGCGCCGCCGAAGAAGATCCCCTCGTCGTCGGGGTGGCAACTGATGATCATCAGCCGCGCCTTCTCGGGCCGCGGCTGCCACGGGCGTCCGTCGGGGTCGGCGGGGTCGACCGGGCTGGTTTCGAGGAACTGCTCCTCGTCGTTGGGCAGGCCGTCGCCATCGGGGTCGCCCCACCTGCCGTTGTCGGGGTTGACCGATCCGTCGTCGTTGGGATCGAGCCCGTAGGCGAGTTCCCAGGCATCCTCGAGGCCGTCCTCGTCGGCGTCGCCGGTGGGCGCGGTCACCGTGATCAGGAGCGTGGCGGAATCGCTGTTGGCGCCATCCGAAACCAACACGGTCCAACTGTTGGCGCCGGAATCTCCAGGCTGCGGGGTTCCGCCCAGGCTGCCGTCCGCCGCCACGCCGAGCCAGTCCGGCCCGTTGACCTTGGCGAAGACGAGGTTTTCGGGCGGGGTGTCCGAATCGCTGACATCCCCGGCCAGCGACTGGCCGGTGTAGGGTTGCAAGGCGTTTGCGTCGGGCTTGACGACCGGGTTGCTGGTGAACCCGGGCGCGCCGGGCACCGGCGGGGCGACCTGCCCATCCTCCGCGGCGGCGATGATGGCTGCGGCATCGAGAACCGAGTCATGGACCCGCACCTCGTCCATGAGCATCCCCTCATTGACCACCGCATCGAGGTCGGCATTGGAGCGACCCAGCCCGAAAATGTCGTTCCCGGCGTTGAGCGGAGCGAGATCCTGGGGCTCGCTGAATTGCGCAACCTGGATGCCATTGTGGAAGAGGGTCACCCCGGTGGTCGCGGACTTGGTGGCCGCGATGTGTTGCCACGCACCTTCCACCACGGTCCCGTTCGGCGAGTAGTAGCTGCGGATGCCGTTGCTGACGAATGCCACGGCATTGGTGATGCCCACCTTGTTGCGGACGCCGAGGTTCCAGGCGTCGCTGTCGAAGGGGACATCGTCGCCGATCGTGCGCGCCCAGTCGTCGCCGATGCTGCCCGGCGGGATGTAGACCCACGACATGACGGTGAAGTTGTTGACGAGGTTGCCCAGTTCGGCGG
>CAYPUM010000232.1:0-6417 GCA_964413545.1 uncultured Roseibacillus sp.
CGACCGCCTCGAAACGTTCCGCGTAGTAGGAGAACCATTTCCCCTTCGGCAGGTCCCCGGGGCAGAAGACCTCTTTCCAATGATCATATTGCCACCCCGAGCATCCGATCCTGCAACGTCCCCGCCGTTCCGACATCTCTTCGATCACCCCCCCGGGGACAGGTATCATTCGGCAAGCGGACCGAGGTCGGCGTCATTTCGGAGCGGGTGCCGGGGGTTTTCGCGCCAATTCGGAAAGCCCGCCCGCCGAGGTCATGGCACGGCGCCTGCTCATCGGTCCCGGGAACCGTTTTGGAGATGCCGCGAGAACCAATCCCGCGCCAGTTCGGCGACCTGGTCGAGAGCTCCGGGTTCCTCGAACAGATGGGAGGCTCCCGGCACGATCTTCAGCTCGTTCTCGCACTGCATCGTGCCCGCCGCCTCCCGGTTCATCCGGATGACGGCCTCATCACGTTCCCCGACAATCAGGAGCGTCGGGGCGCGGACCGCGGCGAGATGGCCGTCCGCCAGATCGGGACGCCCCCCGCGCGAAACCACCGCTGCCACATCGTCCGGATGCCGCGCCTCGAGTTTCCCCAGCGAGCGCGAACCTCCCCCACCCGCCGCCGGCGCCGCCCAACCTTCTCAAGCCAAACTGGCCGGAAAGCCGCAGACCTCCGCCCCCGGCGACGACGCCTCCCTCCGCCCATCCCGCTTCGACCGCGCCAAACGCCGCCACTGACATCTCCATGACCACGCTTGCCGTCCTCCTCTTCCTCATCATGGATCCCTTCGGTAACCTCGTGGTGATCAACTCCCTCCTCGCCGACTACTCTGCCCGTACCCGGCGACTCGTCATCCTGCGCGAAGCCGCGGCCGCTACCGCCATCCTCCTCGCCGCCGTTTTCGGCGG
Source organism: uncultured Roseibacillus sp. (assembly GCA_964413545.1). GTDB lineage: Bacteria > Verrucomicrobiota > Verrucomicrobiia > Verrucomicrobiales > Akkermansiaceae > Roseibacillus_B. The sequence continues at coordinate 893 of CAYPUM010000232.1, forward strand.
GGGCTTCCTGCTCGCCACCCTTGGCCTCAAGGAACACACCCTCCGCCTTGCAGGCGGCATCGTCCTCTTCCTGATCGCCCTCGGAATGGTCTTCCCGTCACGCAGCGTCATCGACGAGGCCTCCGACGAACCGCCCCTCATCGTCCCCATTGCGATGCCCCTCATCGCCGGACCCAGCGCCATCTCGATGGTGATCCTCTTCTCGCAGAAGCTGCCCCTCGGCACGGTCGCGGCAGCCGTCCTCCTTGCGTCCGTCGCCACCGCCTTCGTCCTCGCCGCTTCCCCCGCCCTTTTCTCCTTCCTCGGCCGCCGCGGCGCTCATGCCCTCGAACGCCTCGTCGGCATGCTTCTCATCGTCCTCTCCGTCCAGATCATCCTCGACGGCATCGACACCTACCTCGATTCCCGCCTTTGATGGCGTTCACGATCCCTCGACCGCGCCGCGAGTTCTTCCCCGGGAGGCTCCGCAAGCCCGGGAAAACTCCTCCAAGGCCATCATCCTGCGGGAAACACCCAAAAATCGTTAGTGATTCTTAAAATTAAATTTGACTTTTTTGTTAATTTTGAAAAAGCTTCTTTCGTGATGAAGGCCCTTGCAATTGCCACAGTCATTTTCAGCCTGCCGGCGGTGTCGCCGGTCCTCGGGGCGACGGAGGTCGAGAATCTCCGCGATCGCTGCGCCGAACAGGAACGACAGATCCGCACCCTCGAAGCCGAGATCGAGAAGCTGCACAGCCAGCTCGCCCTTGAGCGCCGCCGGGCGCGCGGAGCGGCGCCGGAGGCAAGCACCTCCTATGTTGTGAAAAACGGCGACACCCTCTCGTCGATTGCGCGGCGTTATGACACGACCGCCGAGGCGCTCATGAAGCTCAATGAGATCAACGACCCGACCCGCCTCTTCGTCGGCCAGAAGCTGAAGCTGCCGGGACAACCCGCCCTCGCCGCGAGAAAAGCATTGCCCGCCCTGCCGGTCGAGCGGGAGGCCCCCCGGCCCGCCGCGGCGTTGCCGGACCCGAAGCCGGACCCGAAAGCGGACGACTACTACAAGGTGCAACGAGGCGACACCCTCTACGGGGTGGCTCAGAAGCACAACATGAGCGTCGCCGCCCTCCGCGCCCTCAACCCGGACCTGCAATCAGACAAGATCGTGGTCGGGCAGTCGTTGGGAGTCCGGGGCCCGGCCAGAAAACCGGCCGCGCGATCCACCGCCACCCGGACCATCTCGACCACGGATCCCTCCTCCGAAACGCCCAAGGCCTCTTCCGTCAAGGAGCCCGAATCCGAAACGAAAAGCAAATCGGCCTCGCAAACCATCTCCTCCATCATCGTGATGGAAGAAACCACCTTCGGCGATTTCGCCGCGAAGCACGATGCCACTCCCGAGCAGTTGAACGCCCTCAACGGGCTGAACCTCAAACGCGATATCACTCTCGCCAAGGGGTCGGAACTCTACGTTCCCACCCGGCAGTAAAGCCCGTCGGCCACCCTCGAACAGTTTCCCATACGGCAAGGCAGGGCGACGCCCGGTGCGAGCTTCGGCTCCACCGGGCGTCACAATTCCCGCCCCCCGCGGAACTCCGGGAGGCCCCTCCCTCAACCGTTCTCGCCGCCGGCCGCCGCCGCGGGATGCACCTCCGGCAAAACCGTCATCTCAAGCTTCCCGGTCCCCCGCAGCAGCCGCACCAGCGTGGCCTTCCCGGGAACGAGGTAGTAGAACGCGTTCACAGCGTCCGCATAGCTGTTCACATCGTACCCGCCCACCGAGAGAAGGATGTCCCCTTTCTTTAATCCCGCTCGCACCGCAGGCGAATCAGGCCGCACCGCCTGCACCGCCGGCAAGGCGTTCTTTGCCTCCATCGTGATCCCGATCCAACAGCGCACCAGTTTCCCGCACGCCTCGTGGCTTTGCTCGGCGCGAGCCACCACCTCCACCGGCAAGGCGTAGGTTCCGTTGCCGAATTCCGGGGCTCCTTCGTGGCAGATTGCCACCAACTCGCCGGCCCCGCCGTACAAGGCCGTCCCCGGACGCGGCGGATTCTCACCCGGGTGGTGAACCCGCATCAGCGCCAGTGGCAACACCTTGTTCCGGTGGGTGTTCTCCCACTTCACCACCCGGCTCGCCTCACCCTGCCCCCCGGAATCAAGGAACGCCTCATCCCCCGGTCGCAGCCCTTTCGATGCGCCCCGCTCTACTCCCGCCCCGGCCGGCGACCCTTCCGGACGCCTCAGGATCGTCAACCGGCTGACCGGATCATGCATCACCAAGCTCAGCTCCGCCCCCTCCGCACCGGCGCCCAGCCGGGCCCGGCCCGGATCGGCGCCCACCACCGCAATGGTGGCCACCCGTTCCGCATCCAAATCCACCGTCCCGGCCACGATCCGCTCCGATCCTTCCTCGATCGGAGCAAACGAGACCAGCAGATCACTCCTGACCGTCGCCGGAACCAACCAACACGAAATACATAGAATCCCCGCCGCCACTCTCATCTCGACTCCACAATGTGCCCCTTCGGCAAAATGCCTCAAGGGGAAAGCCGCCCCCGCCCGCTAAAACTCCGTCGGCTCCGAGATCTCCTCCTCGCCGCCCTCCGCGGAAAAATGCAGCACCCGTTCCTGCGCCGCCCCCTCGAGAGCCCGCCGGCCCGGCAACATCAACCCCTCACGATCGCCCTCGCCAGGCAGCCACAACAACAGAAACCCAACCAACACCGCCACATACGCCAACCCCCCCGCATACGCCCACTTCGCCGGGCCCATCTCTCTCAACCACACTGAAACCCGTTCCAGCAGCAGACTCCGCGCCGAACGCCGCAACACATCCTCCCGCTGCCGACGATGAAACTCCTCCAAAAACTCCTCGAAATATCCATCCGGCGGTTCACATCCCTCACGCTGGTCAAGCAGTTCACGGATCTCTGGAAATTCGGTATTCACAAGTTATTAACAATACACGAGATGCTGAAAAACCTCTGCTGATCGTGGAAAAAATCCGGGCTACTTCTTCCAGAAGTCTTCGAGATAGCCCTGCAGTTGCTGATGGGCGTAATAGAGCCGGGAACGCACCGTTCCTTCCGAGATACCAAGAATCCTCGAAATCTCGGCGTGCGGCATCCCCTGAATATCAAACATTGTCACAACCGCTCTGTGCTCCTCCGACAGACTCTGGAGCCCTTCGTTCAATTTTTTTTGAAGTTCATGGATGTTACTTTGCCGCCGGGGATTGGCGCGGTGGCCCTGATCGACGAAGGCGGGGTCGTTCTGGAGGCCGGACTCCTCGTCATCCAGACTGAGGCCGGCACGGCGGCGTCTCTTCTTGAGGAAGTTCAGGGTCATGTTGGTGGCGATGGAGTAGATCCATGTGTAGAAGGTCGACTTCCCGCGGAAGTGGCGCAACGACCGGTAGGCCTTGGCGAAGATATCCTGGAGGAGATCGTGGGTGTCGTCCTTGTTGGACGTCATGTTATAGACCAGACCGTAGAGTTTCTTGCTGTATTTGAGGATGAGTTCGTCAAACGCCTTCGTGTCGCCCTCCTGGGCGCGCAGAACCAGTTCGTGGTCCGGGTCGTTGTTCGCGGGATTCGTGGCCATTCAGGCAGGAAAGGGTGCCAACCAGCCTAGACAGACGCGGATGACTGTCAAAGAGCAAGAAAGGACGCCGTAAAGCAGGGGCAGACGAGGACCCGTGGCGTTCAATCTCCCGGCCGCCTCCGCCGGGTCCATACCGCCACGGCGTCGGTCGCGGGCAGGATGTGCTTCTCGACTTCCACCGTCACCTCGGCGGCCGGGAACTCCCTCAGGACGGCCCCCGCCACATCGTGCGCGAGGGTCTCGATCAGCCGGCGGGGGCGCTCCGCTGCCAATTCCTTGATCCGGTTGGCCACCGCCTCGTAGTCGACGGTGCGCCCGACGTCGTCACGCAAGGCTTCAAAGCCGCGAACCGGAACAATCGCAAGGCTGATGAACAGGCGCTGGGGGCGGGCCCGCTCGGCGTCCGGAACCCCGACCCGGGCCTCGACCTGCAACCGGCGGACCTCGATCCGGTCCGGGGCCAACGCCGTCGTCTCGACGTCATGGCGGGACCGCCACCGCGCCAGCAAGGCATGCAGGGAGCGCACACAGGAAAAGAGCAACTCCGGACGGGCCGCCGCCAGACGCGTCCGGGGGTCGTATCCGCTGAGCACCCCGACCGGCGTGATTCCCCCATGGCGGGCGGCCTCGATGTCATGGCTCATGTCTCCCACGTAAGCGGTCTCATCAGCCCGCAGGCCATGCTTCCGAAGGAGGTCCCGGATCACGAGCCGCTTGTCGAGCACCCCGGCATAGGTGGCTTCAAAATGCCCCTCGAATCCGAACTCGCGAAGCTGCCTCTTGAAGGCGGCCGGGTCCATGCTGGTGAGCACAAAGAGGCGGATCCCGCTTGCGGCGCACCACGCAAGGAACTCGGCGGTCCCCTCGAGGGGAGTCACGGGATCCCCCGAGGCGTCGAAAGCCTCCCGAAAATGCTCCTCAAGAACCGCCAACGGCACCCCGGGAAGGATCTCCTCGTAGAACTCCGAGTAAGGCAGCCGAAACGACTGCCGAAACTCGTCCCGGCTCAGGGGCGCCTTCTGGAAACGCGCCAAGACGGCATTCGTGGCCGCAAGGGTGGGCCCCATGTCGTCCACCAACGTCCCCGACCAATCCAGAATCAGCGCCCGAAACATGAAGTCTGACCGAAGGTCGCCGCCGCAGGCCGCATCGCAAATTTCCGCGCGGAAATCCCAAGTCCGGAATCACCCGATACTCAGCCGCACCTCGCGGATGGTGTTTCGCCCGAGTTGCTCCTGAAGGCGCGCCATGAGCTGCGCCTTCGACTGTTCCAGATGAAATCGCATCGCTGGCTGCACCACCCGGAGGACAAGGATCCCGTTCCGGAGTGAGACGGGCTGCGTTTGCCGCGCGATGAACTCGCCGGCGATCTCGTGCCAGACCTCCCGGAGGCGGCTTTCTTCAAGCCCTTCTTCGAGGCGCAGCTTCGCGAGCACCTCGCGCAAGAGCTCTCCGGCCCGTGAGATGTTGCGATTCGAATCGAGCGGCGCCTCGCCCTGTCGCCACTCGCGCAGCACCTTGGCGCGCGCCGGATCGGCGTCCGCCCGGCGGGGTCTGCCGGGGCGGCTCATCCGTCCGCGCCATCGTCGCCGATGGCCTCGACCGGGCATCCCTCCATGGCTTCCCGGCACTGTTCCAGCTCTTCGTCGTTCTCCGGTTGCTTGCACACGTACGAGTAGCCCTCGTCCTCCGCTCTCATGAAATTATTGGGAGCTGTCTCGCGGCACAGGTCGCAATCAATGCACTGACTGTCCACGTAGAACGGGCCTTCGACACTATGAGAGTTCTTGTCTTCGCGATCTGCCATGATTTAAATGAGGTGTGTGGGAGGTGCTTGGCCCAGTAGCGCCTCGGATGCAAATCCTTTTTCCGTCCACAGGGATCGCAATCCACACTGGCCAACCCCCGCGCTTGGGTTTAGACGTTCCCTGAACGCG
>CAYPUM010000233.1:0-6416 GCA_964413545.1 uncultured Roseibacillus sp.
ACACAGGTGAAAAGTGAGGGGAATGGCAGAGGGGTTCCCTCGGCTTCTGCCTTTCCCGAAACACGATGACACCTGATCGTGACAGCTTCATCGATTTCAAACTCGCACGGACCGAAGCTGGTTTCTAGGTTCGGGGCGTAGCTCTTCGGGACGATTCCGATGCAGGGGACGGTTGCCATCACGGACCATGGCCGACTACCATGCCACCCGGCACGCCAGCGAGATCGGGTGCATCATCCTGGTTGAGCCCACCTTTTTCCCGCCAGACCAGTGGCTCCGGGGTCCGTCCGATTGGTCGCGCTTCAACCTCAGGAACAAGAAGTACGATCTGGCGCAAGGCGAAGGGCACAGGCTGTGGCGTGAGTGTCTCGCGGTGGCGCAGCTCGAAGAGACGGATGCGTCAGACCTAATCGGCGAGAGCAGGCGGCTCGGCGAGCCACGACTCGTGCGCCCCAGACTTGGACAGGGAGCTTTCCGCGTGGAGGTGATGGAAGCCTACGAGCGCGCATGTGCCGTAACCGGAGAGCACTCACTGCCGGCGCTGGAGGCTGCCCACATCAGACCGTTTAGCGAAGACGGTCCTCACGAGGTGCGCAACGGCCTGTTCCTGCGGGCCGACCTGCACGGGCTGTTCGACCGGGGCTACGTTACGATCATCAGGAAGGGGCAACTCGAAGTGAGCAGCAGACTCAGGGAGGACTACGACAACGGCCACTGCTACTATCCCATGCACGGTCAGAAGGTGTCGTTTCCTACGGGGCCGGAAAACGCTCCTGCACCTGAGTTCATCGAGTGGCACAACGAGAAGGTGTTCAGGGCGGCGTGAGCGTTCCCACTACAATCCCACAACCTTACAGTTCAAAACCCGCATTTTCATCCCGAGCGGCCTACGCGCCGGTCGCCCGTGGGCGGGGGGACGTGCCCCCCTACCCCCCGGGGGGGGTGCGGAGTGGCGGGCGGGACGAATCGGAGCGGCCCGGCGGGCTGCGGTGCGGGCGGCGGCGATCGGGGGGCGGGCGTTGCGACTCTACTACCCCCGCCGCGCAATAGATCGTTGCGCGGCAAGCAAGAGAACGGGGGCCCGAAAGCAGCAGCTTGCTCTCAAGTTCGGGAGAGTTAATCACTTTGCCGCGCAACAGACCGTGCAATAGAAGCTGCAAAAACCCGCATTTCAGTGCATTTCCGCGGTATCTTGACACCCCTCAAAAGGAGAGGCTCAGCGGGCCTAACCCACTGAGCCTCATTGGTTACGGGGGCTGGATTTGAACCAGCGACCTTCAGGTTATGAGCCTGACGAGCTACCAGACTGCTCCACCCCGCGGTTTGGAGAATCCGCCCTTGCGAACGGGCGGGAAATTTAGGGCCGGCCGGACCCCGGCGCAAGGGAAAAATCGGTCCGGAACGGGGGGGAGGGCGGGAATCCTTGTGTCCGCCACGGCGCCAAGCTAGACAGACCCCCACCCCCCCCTCATCGAAGATCGAAGATCCCACCCATCGCCCCCCCATGTGGAAAGGCCGCTTTCAGAAACAGACCGCAGATCTTGTGCAGCGCTACGGGGAGTCCGTCTCGTTCGACTGGCGGCTCTACCGGCACGACATCGCGGGTTCGATCGCGCACGCCCGGGCTCTCGAGCGGGCCGGGTTGCTGACGGCGGACGAATTCCGGCAGATCGAGGCCGGCCTGCGTGAGATCGAGGCCGAGATCGAGGCCGGCGCGTTCGCGTTCTCCGCCGAGCTCGAGGACATCCACATGAACATCGAGGCGGCCCTGACGCGGCGGATCGGAGCGGCGGGGGCGAAGCTGCACACGGCGCGTTCCCGCAACGACCAGGTGGCCACCGACACGCGTCTTTACTGCCGGGCCGGGATCGACTCCCTGTGGAAACTGGTCACGGGCCTGCAGCGGGCGCTCCTTGTTCGGGCCGAGGCGTATGCGGAAGCGGTCCTGCCGGGATACACGCACCTGCAGCGGGCCCAGCCGGTGACGGCCGGCCACCACCTGCTGGCCTACGTCGAGATGTTCGAACGCGACAAGCTCCGCCTGCGCGACTGCCGCAGGCGGCTCAACCTCTGCCCGCTGGGGTCGGGCGCGCTGGCCGGGTCGACGATCACGCTCGACCGGCATGCCATCGCGGAGGAACTCGGCTTTGACGGGGTGACCACGAACTCGATGGACGCCATCGCGGACCGGGACTACGTGGCGGAGTTGTTGTTCGACCTGGCGCTGCTCGGCGCGCACCTTTCCCGGCTCAGCGAGGATCTGATCCTCTGGTGTTCGGCGGAATTCGGCTTTGCCACCCTGAGCGACGCCCACACCACCGGCTCCTCGCTCATGCCGCAGAAGAAGAACCCCGACGTCTGCGAGCTGACCCGCGGCAAGACGGGGCGGCTCTACGGCAATCTCGTCGCCCTCCTCACCGCCCTCAAGGGACTCCCGCTGACCTACAACCGCGACCTCCAGGAAGACAAGGAGCCCCTCTTCGATTCCGTCGACACCGTGGCCCTCGCCCTCGACGTGAACACCAGGATGATCGCGGATCTTGAGATGGATGTGCCCCGTTGCCGCGCCGCCGCCGGCGATCCCCTCCTGCTCGCCACCGACCTCGCGGACTATCTGGTGCGCAAAGGGGTCGCCTTCCGCGAGGCCCACGCACTGATCGGCAAGGCGGTGGCCCGCGCCGCCGAAACCGGAACCCCGCTCGACCAGCTCGACCTTGCCGCCGTCTCGCCCGAGTTCGGCCCCGACGCCCGCGAGGTGTTCGACCTCGACCGCGCCCTCGCCGCCCGCTCCGCCCCCGGCGCGCCCTCGATCGAAAACGTCCGGACCGCCATCGATCACTGGAGGGCGGCCCTGTCGGAAACTCCGGAAGAGACCTCCCCGTAGATACCGCCGGCTCTCCAGCGTCAGCCCCTCGATCCGGTCCGGCAAAGGTGAGCATCCCGTCGCTGCTCCGAAAAACCCGGCCTTCGGAGAGGTCTCCCATCACGCCGTCATTCACCACACGCCATCGCATCTTTCCTTCTTCTCTGGAATCATCCTCCACAAAAGACAGCCCCGGAGCTCACGAGCCCCGCGGGACTACCGTCCCTCCCCCACTCCGCCCGCCGGTTGAAAGATGATTTCAGGATCGGGAAACCTGAAGCCCTCCGCCTTGAGAGTGCTGATGATATCATCCACCGCGCCCGGCACCCAACCCCGTTCGCCGATCCCGGTGGGGCCCGGGTCCGGGGGGGGAGCGCCTCGCGCGCGGTATTCGTGAAGAAGGAACACCCCGCCATTTTCCCGCCGGGCTTTGCCGACGATCCACTTCACCGCAAGGTGCGATTTCCCGGGCGGGAGGAAGGTGTCCCATGCGAAATACGTGATCGGAAAGTAGCCCTCGATTCCATACTCGCGCATCGCCCTGCGGACCGCCGGGGTAAGAAGCCCGTTGGGCGGACGGAAGTAGCGGCTCCGGTAATTCCTGACCCCCAGCGCGTCGCCGATCGCTCCGTCGGCGAGTTCCATCTCGCGCTTCACCCGCTCTGCGGAATGAAAGAGCGGAAACCGGTGATGATGACTGTGGTTGACCAAGACGTGCCCGTCGGCGGCAACCAGCCGCACGAGGTCCGGATGCCGGACAACCCGCTCCCCGATGAGGCACATCGCCGCCCGGACATCATGCTCGCGCAAGACCGCCAGCAGGCGCTTCGTCACGTCTCGATCCGGATTCGGCCCGTCGTCGAAGGTGAGGATCACGCTGCGCGGCGGCAGGGCGATCTCGTTACGCCGGTCCAGGATCGTGCATCCGGTCAACGGCAACGCCAGCCACAACAGCAGCCATCTCCATCTTTCGACCGGCGTTGACTTCTCTTCCATCCGACGCGTCCTCCCATGTCGCCGATCACTCCCGGCGTCAAATCTCTACACCTCCGAAAGTGTAAGGTCGAGCGCTCTGACGCGCAACATCACCTGCGCCTCTCCTCCCCTTCGGACCGCTAACCCCGCCCTCCGTAGGCGCGAATCCAATCCACTTCCAAGCTGAATGGCCCGGCCTTTTCGTCAGCAAGCAACAACCCGAGACGCTCGATCTTCGAGGTGTTCAGCACTTTGTCCTTCAGGTCCCTCCCACGGAAGGTCCCGGACATCTCACTGAAGGGAACTCGCACGACGGTCCACTTGCCCTTCTCGGTCGCGAAGTCCGCCTTGAAAGACACTTTCATCCAGCGATAGCGGGCATCGGATCCGACCCGCACCTGATAGGTGCGGCCATCCCCTTTGACCCGCATCGCCAGACCGGAATAGCCGGAGAGATCGAGATCGAGAGGACCGGTCTGGACGGACGAGAAACCCCCGTTATTTTCGAGCGAGAGAGTCCCGGCAAAGGTGAGCGTCCCGTCGCGGCTCCGGGAAACCTGACCCTTGGAGAGGCCTCCCATCACGCCGTCATTCACCACACGCCATCGCATGTTTCCATCTTCCTTGGAATCGAACTCCACGAGCGACAGCTCATCCGCGGAGGCCGAGAAGAGCGCCACTCCAATCAGGGTAAGGAAGGACAAACAAAGCCGGTATGCTCTGAAATTTGCGGTCATGCCTGACAATACGCCTCCGCCGCCCGATCCGATGCCATTAATCTGCTTCGCGCCTCAAAACGGCCCCCGGCGGCCTTGTGCCGACGGAAGCCAGGATTGGTGAGCTGCTATCAGCGGCATAAGAAACCAGCCCGCAAGTGGAGCATCCGCGCCTCCCACGGGCTGAGTCTGGCTCCAGCTCCGGTAGCCGGCCAATCGTTCGCTCCGGCGGGACGAGCCCGCCGGGGGCGTTCTGCGGGTGGCAGTGCCGCGTAGCCGGCCAATCGTTCGCTCCGGCGGGACGAGCCCGCCGGGGGACGAGCGTTGCAGGCCGCACGAGCCGGCGGCCTGCGGCGGTTCGATGCCTCCCGAGCGTGGCGGCAGCTGCAGCCCGGCAACCCGGGAACTCCCGGGAAGATGGCTTCTACGGAGCCAGGTTCATTCCGATTTCGCAATCCTGGTCATAGAACAGATTGCCGCCCAAGTTGTCCGTCGCCGTATTCTGGTCGATCAGGCAGAAATCACTCGCATTGATGCCAATACCCGCGTTGCCGCGCGCCGTGTTTCCAATGAGGGTGCATCCGGCTGCCGTGAAGGCGACCCGGATGCCGTCATTGCCATTGAGGAAAGCGGTGTTGCCGATCAGCGTGCAGCCGCTAAGCGCCACGATGCCGTCCCTGTCATTGGAATAGCTCGTGTTGGACCTGATCGTGCAACCGCCACAGGCGAAAATACCGTCATTGACGTTGTCCCGAGTGGTGTTGCCGGTTATCGTGGAGCCATTGGAGGAAAAAATGCCATACTCATTTTCATAGGCCAGGTTTCCTGTAATGGTGCAGCCCGGGCTGTCGTCGAAATAGATGCCATAACCGCCATTATTGTATACAGTACTGCCGGTGATCAGGGTATCCGTCTTGGCAAATATCCCATGGAGGCCGTTTTCCGAAACCGTGCAATCCTTGATCACTGCGCCTTGGCCGGGGAAAATGCCGATGTTCAGGTTTGATATCGCCCGCATGCTTCTGATCCGGTTGTTCTTGCTGGTGTAATCGGCGCGAATACCCTCGTAGAAATCACGCACCGTTCCGTTCTTGATCTCAACATTGTTTGCCTCGATCCTGATACCGGCCTTGATTCCCGAGTCGGGCCCCTTCAGCGTGTATCCCATCAGGTCGATGGTCACGCCGGCGCATTCGACCGTAATGGCGTTGCTCGCAGTATCCGTGAAGGTCACGCTTTCGGTCAGATAATACGATTTTGTCACCGTGATCGTCAGCGGCAGATCATCGGCGTGAATCGGGACGCGCGGCTCGACTTCATCGAGCGTCTTCATGGTCCCGGTGGTAGGCGGTCCCGGCGGTTCCAGTTCACCGGCACGGACTGCCGGCGACATCATTAGAGAAACCGGCAGGACTACCAAGGTTGCTGTCAATTGCTTTCTTGTCTTCTTCATTTTCCTGCAGGGCTGGGTGTTCGGCTGCATGAGCCGGAGGATGGTCTGAGGTGTGAGAAAGCTTGCCTTCACGGGGTCAGCGGCATCTTGACCTCGATCCGGAAGAAGGTGCGGCGGCCCAGCGGGTCGCTCAGGGTGGCCCCGGTGGTTCCCGCCGCGCCCGGAAGGTCCGTTTCGCCGGTAAAGTCGGCGAAGGGCCCCGGAAGATCGGCACTCTCCTGCACGTCGTAGAAGCGCCTCTCGGAGGAGGTCCACTCAAGATCGATGTTTTCCGTGGCCTCGTCGCGCACCGTGAAATCGACGAGGCGGAGGTGGTCGGACGTGCTGAAGGGATCGGTATCGGCGCGGTATTCCTCGAGGTCGGTCCTGCCGTCGCCGTCGTAGTCGGTCGTCTTGTGCAGATGGGTCA
>CAYPUM010000234.1:0-4859 GCA_964413545.1 uncultured Roseibacillus sp.
TTTTGAATATAGAAGAACTGCCAGGACTACGGCTACTGATGCAACTATTGCGAAGAATTCGAGTAAAATGCTTCCGGTGAATTTTGTGAATTCTACTTCCATAGTAAAAAGAAGATACCCCTCTTACGAGGGGCGTCTTGGGGGGTGGTATCGGCGGGAGCGTTTCGAGGAATCGGAGGACGATTTCGAGGCGATCGAGGTGCGGATTCGGGCGGCGGGTTGACCGCGATTTCGCTTTGCGGGGGGACGGAGAACGCTCTAGGGTGAAGAAGCATGAACAAGATCTGGGTGGTGGTGGCGGACAGCAGCAAGGCCCGGTTTTTCGAGGCTGAGAGTCGCATCGGGGCCCTGCGTGAGCTGGGGGTGATGGAACACCGTCCGGCCCGCGCCAAAGCGTCCGAATTGAAGTCGGACGGTCCGGGAAGCGCGCTTGACGGCAACGGGCCGGGGCGGCACGGGATGCGGAACGAGGTGGACCCGAAGGAGCACGAGTCGCGGGTGTTCGCGCGGGAGTTGGCGAATCGTCTGGAGGTCGAGGGGAGCCGGGGGACCTACAACCGGCTGGTGATTGCGGCGGCGCCGCGTTTTCTGGGGCGGCTTCGGGGCTACCTTTCTTCGCAGGTGCGGCAACTGGTGTCCGAGGAGCTGTCGAAAGACCTTGTGAACGTCAGCGCGGACCACGTGCGGCGGAGTTTGCCGATCCGGCTGTGAATTTGAGTTCGTGCGGCGCTACTCGTTGTGCGGGGGGAGTTCTTCGATGGTGACGGAGAGGTCGGGGCTGAGGGATTCGAGGGCGGTTGAGAGCGATTGGCGGCTGGCGGGCGGGGTGAGGGTGACGGCGCCGGTGGCATGGAAGACGGGGTGGCCGGCGTGAGGCGCGGATTCGAGGTTGCTGGTGAGTTCCTCGACGTTGCCGCCGGCCTCGACGATGGCGGCGGCCAGTTCGCGGACGATTCCGGGCCGGTCGTTTCCCATGACGTCGAACTGGAAGGACTTTGCGGGGCGCTTTTTGGGGGGCTCGGCGGGCAGTTCTTCTTCGGCGTGGATGGCGAGTCCGCCGACCTTCTGGAGTCCGGTGACGAGCGCCTCGCGTTCCGAGTCGGGGCACTGCACGCGGAGAATGCCGGCGAAGTGACCGGCGAGGTGTGCCATGCGTGATTCGATCCAGTTTCCCTTGTGATCGGAGACCACTTGGGAGAGTTGCTCGACCAGCCCGGGGCGGTCCGGACCGATGAGCGTCATGACGAGGGAGCGCTGGATGGCCATCGGGGGGTTCCGGTTACTCGACGATGACGGGAGTCCCGATCTCGGAGTGTTCGAAGAACTTTCGGGCCATTCGGTGCGGCAGGCGCACGCACCCATGGGAAGCAGGGTAGCCGGGAAGGTGGCCGCCATGCATGCCGATGGCACCGTTGAACCGGAGGAAGTATGGCATGGGGGCGTGCACGAAGATTTCTCCTTCCCCGGCCACGTCTTTGCGGGTGTCGGCGTCGGCCACGATGGTTTCGCCGGTGGCGAGGTCCTCGATGTGGCCGTAGAGGGAGGACTCGTGATCGGCATTTTTCCCGGTGACTCTGAAGGTGCCGGCGGGGGTGGCATGAGAGGGGCGTCCGGAGGAGACCGGGGAGATTCCGACGAGCTGGCCGTCCTTGTAGAAGTAGGCCATCTGCTCGGCGCGGTTGATCCGGATCGAGGGCGCGCCGGAGACTGAATCACCATCCCAGAAGCTCGCGGCTTCGGCCGGGTTGGCGAGGCCGGACTGGGAGAGACCCAGCCCGGAGAGGTATGCGCCGTTTGCGGGCATCGGCGGCCGGGTCAGTCCACCGCACGAGGCGAGGAGCAAACTCAGCGGCAGCAAGAGGAGTAAGGAACGGAACATGAGAACATCACGAAAAGGGGACGATATGATAGCGGCATGCGGCCGGGGCGTCAAGGCGAGCCCTGAGCGAGCTGAGCGAGGATGCTTCCGGGTCTTGGAGCGGGGGGAATTCCCGCCGGGGGACGCATGGGTTGAGGGTTGCGGGTCATTGGCGGCGGGCGGTTGGTGAAAAAGAGGCTTGAATGGGGATTTTGGTCGGGTAGAGGAGCCCCGCCTGGCAGGGAATGATCTATGCCTACCTACGAATACGTTTGCGAGAAATGCGGGCATCGCTTTGAGGCGTTCCAAAGCATGACGGCGCCGAAACTGACGGATTGTCCGGTTGAAGGGTGTGAGGGGGCGGTGAAGCGTCTGCTCGGGACGGGGGCCGGAGTGATCTTCAAGGGCGGGGGGTTCTACCAGACCGACTACCGGAGCGAGTCCTACAAGAAGGCGGCCAAGCAGGAGAGCGAGGGGGCGAAGTCCGGCGAGGGGAAGAAGGACTCGGGTGGAGAAGGAGGCAAGGAGTCCGGGAGCGGGAGGGAATCCAAGGCGGGCGGCGCGGGGGGCGAGGCCAAGAAATCGGACTAGGCGGGGGAGGCGGAACTCCCCGGTCTTCATGTGCTTTGCAAAGCGGGGCAATCTCTGGTAGACGGCTCGGACCGAAGCGATGGGGAAAAAAGAGCAAGAGCCTCCGAGAGGGGGCCGGAAGCAGGGATGCATGAAGAACCTCTTCATGCTGGCGCTGTTGTCATTGTTGCTTCTGGGGGTGCTGACGTGGTTCACGTTCGAACCCCAGGATTTGAGCGACATCGACGGGTATGGCGACACATCGAACCCGCTGTTGGGATTCGGGGGGCGGGACCTTGGGGAGGTTCTCGAGGAGGCTTTCCGGAACGGGGAGAGGGTCCGCATCACCGAGAAGGAGATCAACCGCTACCTCGTGCGGACGCTGAAAGCCCGGCAGGAGGGGGTTTTCGGGGATTACGTGGACATCGTGGGAGTGTGGGTGCGACTGGGCGAGGGGCATGCGGAGGTCATCATTGAACGGGAACTGCAAGGTCGGCGCCGGCATACCGTCTCGATGATCCTGCCGCCGGTTCAGGAAATCGACGAGAACGGGGCGATGAGGACGTCGGTTTCGCGGTCGTCGGGACGGTACGGCCGGGTGCGGGTCATCAGGGGTTTCCTGTACCTGACGAAGGACTCGTTCGAGTCGCTGGCCGCGGCGTACAAGGAGGAACTGGGTCTGCTTCAGAAGATGTTCCGGAACAAGGTGGAGATCTCGATCACGGACGGCGAATTGGAATTGTCGCAGCCTCGTCTCTGACGAGGGCGTGGGATCTCGCGCACGGCATGGAGCCCTCATGATGCAGCGCCTTGCAACGTTCCTCGCGATGGCCGGGCTCGCCTGCGGCCAGGACGCTCGGCGGGCAGAGCCGGGGGCGGGCTCGGACAAGACCCTGAGTGCCACGGAGCAGTTCGTGGTGTACGGGGCGGATCTCGTCATGCGCGGCGCGATCGTATCGCTGGCCGAGAGGCAGCGGGAGCGATTGGATCGGGAGGTTGGGGAGGCGGGCGAGTGGGAACATCCGATCGTCATCCAGTTGTATGGGGCCGTGCACGGGGAGGCGCCGCCGCGTTTGCTGAAGACGAGGGTGTTCGAGGCCGGGGGGGGCTTCCGGTTGCAGATCGACGCGCACTTGGCGCGGGGGAAGCCGCCCGGGCTGGAGCGTGCCCTTCTGAAGATGCTGCTGGTGGAGCGCGGGCTGAGGGAGCGCGAGCCGCAGGCGGTCGATCGGGAACTGCAGATCGCGCCGTGGCTGTTGGACGGACTGATGGAGGCCATGGCGTGGCGGGAGGGGGAGCGGGACCGGGAGTTGCATGCCGCATTGTTCGCCAACGATCAGCTTTTTCCGGTGGAGCGACTGCTGGAGGTCGAGGCGCCGGGGGAGATGGATTCCGTGACGCGGGCGGCGTATCGGGCGTCGGCGGGAGCGCTGGTGATGGCGTTGCTTGGCCAGGAGGGCGGCAGAGCGGCCATGCGGGGGCTTCTCGGGGAAGCGGTGACATTCGTGGGCGACGAACAGGCCCTGCTGCTGAAGCACTTCCCGGGAATGAACCTTGGAGAGAAGAGCCTTGAAAAATGGTGGGCGTTGCAACTGGCGAAGATGTCCGAGCCTCAGGTGACGCGTGCCATGGACATCCTCGATACGGAGGCGGAATTGGAGCGGTTGCTGGTGGTGCGTTTCAAGGATGGTTCCGGGACCGTTCACGGGATACCCGCGGATTCCTTTCGTGATCTTCTGGCGATTCCGCGGCGAGAGCGCGAGGAGGCGATCAAGCCGGTGTTTGATGCCCTTGGGGTTTTTCGGTTTCGGGCCTTTCCGGCGCACCGGCCGATCATCATGTCGTACCTGCGGATTCTGTCGGAGGCGGCGGCCGGCCGGGATCGCGACCTTGATGCGCGGTTGGCTTCCCTGGCTGCGGAACGGGAAGATCTCCGTGCCCTCGGAGTCCGCACCCGTGATTTTCTCGACTGGTATCGCATCACCTCCGCCGAGGAGTTGAGCGGCGCTTTCGAGGACTACATCGGGCTGCAGGAGAGTCTTCGCGCCGGACAGAGGCGCAAGCCCGTGACCGGTCCGATCTCGGAGTACCTCGACGACGTTCAGGCACTCTACGGGGAGAATGAGTGACGAGGAGGGGAGCGCAGGTTTGCAGCCTGCGAGGGCCGGCCGGGAATTCTTCCCGGCCCCCCGCAGCGGCTGCGCGATGCCAAGACGAATCATCCGTCGGGTTGCAAACCTGACGGGCCCATGCAGGTTGGAAACCCGCCCTCCGCCGGGCGGAGAGTGTTCTGCGGTGTCGGGGGCGGGCCGGCGTCACCGTTCGAGGATCTCGACCTCGTATCCGTCGGGGTCGGTGACGAAGGCCATCTTGCGTTCGCCGGAGGTGAATTTCTTCCGCCACCCGTCGGGCCAGATTTCGATGCCCTCGC
>CAYPUM010000234.1:4869-6370 GCA_964413545.1 uncultured Roseibacillus sp.
CCTCGCCTTCGAGGCGGTCGCAGTATTTGACGATATCGGGCACGCCGACGCAGGTGTGCACGAGGTCTTCGGGGAACTTCACCTCGAAGTCCGGCGAGTGGCAGAGTTCGAGGAAGTGGTCGTTTCCGGCCAGTTTCAGGAAGGCGAGCTTGTTGCCTTGGGGGGAATCCTTCCGCTCGCTGAGTTCAAATCCGAGCTTTTCGTAGAAGTCGATGGTGCGGTCGAGGTCGGAGACGCGGATCCGGGTATGCAGGAACTTGATCATGGCGCGGGAAGATAATGCCGGACCGCCGATCCGCAAAGGCCCGCTCCGGCGGCCGCCGGCGGGAACCACTTCGGGTCTTGAGCGGTCTCGAGAGGGTGTTATGTTGGACGTGTCATGAAAACGATCGTCGCCGCTCTTGATTTTTCGGATGCTTCGGATGCGGTGCTGGACGCCGCGGCGAAGATGGCGAAGGCCTTCGACGCGGAGCTGAAGCTCGTGCACGTGGTCGAACCGGAGCCAACCTACAGCGCCTATGGATTCACGCCGGAGGAATTCCCCGCCATTCACACCTTCCAGCAGGAGGCCCGCACGCGGGCCGAGAAGGCCCTTGAAGACCGGAAGCAATCGCTGGCGGGCCAGGTGAACAGGGTCGAGGTCAGCCTCCTTGAAGGGAATCCGCTCAAGGCTCTTCTGGACTACTCGGAGAAGGAGGGGATCGACCTTGTGGTGGCCGGGTCCCATGGTCATGGCGTGCTGGCCAGCGTTCTGCTCGGCTCGGTGGCGGAGGGGATCGTCAGGAAATCGGAAATTCCGGCGCTCATCGTGCCGGCCCCGCACCGCAAGTAGCGGTCATATTGCCCCTTGCCTGGGGGGGGTTCGGGCAGTAGAGAAGCGGCATCCCGCGCCGTTCCTTCAGCCTGACCCTTGCTTTCCGCTACCTGAATCCGAAGCGGACCCACATTTCATCGATCACGCTCACCTCGCTGCTCGGGGTGGCGGTGGGGGTGCTGGTCCTGATCGTGGTGCTGGCGGTGATGGCGGGTTTTGAGCGCGAGGTGAAGTCGCGGTTGTTGGGGTTCACTCCGCACGTAATGCTCCAATTTGCGCCGTTTGGACACGGCCAGGTGATCGAGGACTGGGGGGCGGTGGTGCGTCATATTGAAGACGTCGAGGGGGTGGAGGAAGGCTACGCCCAACTGCACGACTTCACGCTCCTCGAATACGAGGATGTGATCCTGCCGGTGCAGGTGCGGGCGATCGACACCGCCAACGCGGAGCAGATGCAGGCTCTCGGCGAACTGGTGGCCAAGGAGAAATACGGGGGGAACGCCGAGATGGGACTCGGCGAAAACGCCATCGTGGCCGAACCCACCGCGAAGCGCTTCGGCCTCCGGGTCGGGGAACGCATCCTTCTCTATTCCGCCCGCAACCTCAACGAATTGGCGAGGGCATACGCCATCACGGACCGCGAGCCGCTGGCGGTCGAGTTCGCCGACCGGATCAGCAAGATCCGCG
>CAYPUM010000235.1:0-6364 GCA_964413545.1 uncultured Roseibacillus sp.
GGACGGCTCGGTCAAGATCCTGGGATTGGGCGAGACCCGCTCGGCGGGGGTGCGGAAAGGGGAGATCGCGGACTACCCCCAGGTGCGAGCCTGCGTGAAGGCCGCCCTGATCGAAGCGGAGGATGTCAGCGACGTCGATATCAACAGCGTCTTCCTCGCGGTCACCGGATCGCATATCAAGGGGGTCAACAACCGCGGGATGTTCCGGCTCCCGGAGGGCGAGCCCGAGATCCGGGAGGGACACGTCGAAGAGGCCAAGGAAATCGCGAGCGATATCGCGATTCCCAGCGAGCACGTCTACCTGCACAGCCTGATCCGGCACTATGCGGTGGACGGGCAGCCCCACGTCTCGATGCCGCTGGGCCTCCTCGGGCGGACCCTCGAAGCGGAGTTCCACATCGTCCACGGGGTGAAGACCCGCATTCAGAACAGCATCAAGTGCGTGCGCGAGATCCCCTTGGACGTCGACGACGTGGTGTTCGCCCCGATCGCCTCGGCCCAGATCGCCCTGACCCGCAAACGAAAGGAGGCGGGGGCGCTTGTGATCGACATCGGCGGAGGGACCACCGATTACGTTCTCTACATCGACGGCGCAATCTCGGCCTCGGGGTGCATCCCGGTCGGCGGGGATCACGTCACGAACGATGTTCACCTCGTCACCCATATTCCGCTCTCGAAGGCCGAACAGGTCAAGAAGACGGAGGGCGACGCCTCGGGAGATCCGGCGAAGGGGATCGGCGCCGTGAAGATCCAGGACGAGGCGGGGTTCCCGGAGATCGAGATCAAGAGACAAATCCTGAACGATGTCATCCGGTGGCGCCTGCGGGAGACCTTCGAACTGGTGAAGGGACGGTTGCCGGACGGGACCCTCGAACGAGTCGGGACGGGCGTCTTCCTGACGGGGGGGACGAGCCTGATGCGCGGGATCGGCGAGCTGGCCTGCGAGGTTTTCGATCTGCCGGTTTACCGGCCCGAACAGCCGGATGTCAGCGGGGTGCACGCCTATTTCAAGGATCCCCAGTATTCGGCCGCCCTGGGGCTGATCCGGTATGCGCAGATTCTTGACGAGGAGCGCCCGGGGGGGCGCGGGGGCCGGAAAATGGGCGGATTTTTGCGTTCGCTCTGGCCATTTGGCGCGTGAGACTTATTACTGCGGCAACAGCAGATCATCATGATTTCCTTCGAACGGACCCGGCAGCAGACCCTTCCCCACTCGGCGGTCAAGATCATCGGCGTCGGAGGCGCGGGCGCCAACATGCTCGACCGCGTGGCCCTGGACGGCATGGAGGGCGCGGAGCTGCTCGCCGCCAATACCGACGTGCGCGTCCTGTCAAGCTCGGTGGCTCCCGAGAAGATCCAGATGGGGCGCAACCTGACCAAGGGGCTGGGCGCGGGCGGCGATCCGGAGTTGGGTCGGCAGGCGGCGTCCGAGGCGGAACTCGAGATTCGTGATGCCCTTCGCGAGCGGCGCATTGTCTTCATATGTGTTGGTCTGGGCGGAGGGACGAGTTCCGGGGCGGCGCCGCTGGTGGCCCGTGCCGCGAGGGAAGCGGGGGCGTTCACGGTGGTCTTTGCGACCACGCCGTTTGATTTCGAGGGCGCCCGGCGGCGGCAGCAGGCGGAGACCGCGCTCGAGGAACTTTCGGTGATCGCGAACGCCTTGATCACCTTTGACAACACGCGGATGGGCGAGCTGGTGCTGGCGAAGCAGGGGGTTCACGAGGCGTTTGCGGCCGCGGACCGGATGATTTCGGAGAGCATCCGGGCCGTGACGCGCATCGTGATGCGGCCGGGCCTTGTCAACATCGGGCTGGACGACCTCATGGCCGCTCTCGACACCCCGAAGTCGCGGTGCCTGTTTGGCTCCGGCCTGGCGAAGGGTGAGAACCGCGCGCAGCAGGCCCTGAAGAATGCTCTGGTGAGCCCCCTCCTTGATCGCGGCAGCCTCCTTCATGAGGCGGAGACGGTGCTGGTCCACGTTTGCGGCGGCGAGGACATGACGCTCTACGAACTGGAACTGCTGATGCGGGGTCTGAGCCGGCACGTCCCGGAATCAGCTCAGATCCTTTTCGGGATGGCGGTGGATCCCACCATGGAGGAAACCATGAGCGTCACGGTGGTGAGTTCCCTGCCCGAGGAGGCTTTGCTGGCCAGGCGGTCCTCGGCGGATGCCGAAGTGCCGCCGCTCGACGACGAACCGGAGTCGCCCGGGGCGGGCGGCCAGCCGGCCGCGAGCGAGACGGAGGCCGAGGAGTCCAAAGCGGAGGAGAACCATGACCAGCCGAAGCCCGCGGACGAGGCGGGAGAAGCCGGAACGCGGGCCGAAGGCGAACCGCCCGGAAGCCACGGCGAGGCCGAGGACCGTCCGGACGAGCAGACCGGGAGCGATGCCGCCGAACCTGATGATGCCGAGCCCGGAAACGAGGGGCCTTCCACGACGCTGACCGAGGTCGAGGAGACCGCCGAACCCGTCCAGAGCGCCGGAAAGTTCCCCGACAAGTTCCCGGCGCCCGATCTGCCGGAAAACGAAGAGTCCTCCGGCCAAGCGGCCCCCGGGGCGGAGGCCGGCGACGGGGCGGTTCGCGAGCTTCAGGAGGGCGAGCCGGAGCAGCCCGTGAATCTGCCGCCGGTCAGGAGACGTTCCGGAAAACGAACCCCCGGCAAGCCGAGACTGCGGGCCCGCCGCACTCCCGGCACAGGATTGGACGACGTGTTCGAAACCGGTGAATCAATCGACGACGGCGTCGAACAGGAGAACCCTCCCGAAAAGTTGCCGCCGCTTCCGGCCTCCGAAGCGCCCGCCGCGCCGGAGGCCGGGGCGGACGAGCCCCCCGAAGCCACGGCGTCCGATGCCCCCCCCGAAAACGAGGGGGAGGAGTCCGGAATGGTGAGCTACGAAACCGTGGAACCCTCGGAGAACGCCCCCGAACTCACCCCCGAATCGCTCGAGGAGATCAAGGCTGCCGCCCGCGCCCGCCGGCCGCAGGGAGAACTGGAACTCGACGGCGGTCCGAAGGGAAAATTCGAAGGCGAGGAACCCAATCTCCTTGGCGGGGAGGATCTTGATATCCCCCCTTTCCTGCGGAAGAAGAAGTGACCCTCACTTCAGCTCCCGGATCTCCGCGCACGGGGCGTTTTCGCGCACCGAGGCGAGTCCCTTGAGCATTCCGGCTTCGGACCGGTACATCTGACTCTGGCCGACCGTCTTGCCATTGGCGGCGACGAGGGCGAAGTACTTCCGTCCGTCCTGTGCGGTTCGGGTGCGGAACGCCGTTTCGCGGGTCGCGTTCCTCTTCACCGAGTCAATCCCGCGCCGGCAACCGCCTCTGGTGACATAGCCCTCGCTGGCCAGGATGGTCTCGCCGTTGGGCGCCTTCAGCCGAAAGTGATAGGTTCCTCCCGCCTCGCTGCGATACAGTTCAAACATGGGGCTGATCCAAGTTGCGTCCGCTGATTCTTGGCAAAGCGCGGCCCGTTTGCAACCCGCGAAAGCCGCGGGATGAAGCAAATCCGGACTCGCTCCGGAGCCTCAGACCTCCTTACCTCGCGGAAGTGGAAGTGACACCGATGCGGGGCTGGGCGGAGTTGGCGGCGAGCAGTTCGAAGTGGAGACGCAGGTCGGCGCCGGGGTAGGGGATTTCGGCTTCGTCGAGGAGGTCGAAGAGCCGGCACAAGCGGCGATTGGTGACCGGGCGGGCGGCGTGATGGACACGCACCCGCAAGCGCTGTCGGGCGGGCTCGGGCACGAGGTCGGCGGCGGTGCGGAAGAGGTCCTGAAGGATGGTTCTGGCTGCCGAGGAGTCGGTGTGTTGGCCGGTCCGCAGGGAGGCCATGGCGGTTTCGGCGCGGTAGGCGATCATGCGGATGGTGTCGATGAGCCGGCGGCGGGTGGGGGCGAGGCGATGGAACTGGTGTTCTTCGGGCAGTTGCTCCCAACGCAGGTGGCGTGAGGTCTGGCGCAGGGCGGCTTTGATCTCCTCGATCTGGTTTTCATAGTACTGGATTTCCTCGAGCAACTCCGCTTTGTTGCGCAGCCAGCTCTGGAAACGGCGGGGGAGGGTTTCCGGTTCCGGGTGCAGGGTCAGGGCGGCGAACATGGCACGGCGATGGGTTGGTTTGCCCCGGACGCGGTTGCGTTGTTTGACCAGTTCGCGCGAGGCGGGGTTGACCACCCGTTCGGTGTCAGGAAGCGGGGCGGTGTCATGTTCTGTAAGGAGGTCCAATCCGTCCCATCGTTCGCCACGCCGACCAGTTCGCTGATCGGCGTTGCGCCCGCCGGCAAGAGGGGTGAGATTGTCTGTGGAATGGCGCCTGCCCCGCGGATACCGGGTCAACCAGATTCTCAAAAACCCCCTCTATGCCGGAGCCTTGGCCTGCGGCCGCCGCCTTGGAGCACGTCGCCGATCTCGAAGAGCAGTGTTCGCAGTGGGAGGAACAACGGCCCCGGCTGACCGAGGAAGAAGAACGAGGGTTGTCAGAGCTCGGGCGTGACTTGCCGGCGCTATGGAACCATCCGGCCGCTTCACTGCAATTGAAGGAGCGCATCCTGCGGACGGTGTTGGAAGAGATCGTGATTGCCGATGACGAACGGCGCTCGAATCATCTCCTGACCATCCACTGGAAAGGAGGCGTTCACACGGAACTGCAGGTCCCGCGCAACCCGGCGGGCAAGAAGGCTAATGATATCGACAAAACCCCTCTGCAATTGATCGAGGAACTATCGAGAGTCTGTAGCGATCAGGCCATTGCAGCCATCCTGAATCGTCTCGGTCTTAGAACCGGTGCGGGCGCAACCTGGCGCATCCACAGCGCGTACAATGCGCGCTTCATCGAATCGCCGGTCTGCTCGGAGCAGATCGACGGCTTGCTGAGTGGGGAGGATCATCGCCAGCTAAAGCTCTACATCCTCGATCAACCGGAGCGTGGTGATTTCATCAAGGGATCCGATGGTTTGAGGAAGTTGCGCTGGGCTGGTTCCGGGCGCGGAAAGCGAGGCGGAATCCGGGTGGTTTACTGCCTGTGGCGTGGAGACACGGTCTTCCTGCGGTTCGCCTACTCGAAGAACAAGCTTTCAGGGACTTCCAATCCGACATCATCACGCCCGATGTCCTCCCGCCGGTCCCCCCGCGCCATGGCGTGATAAACCGCCCCCGGGTACTGAACGTCGTTCCCGCGGCGCCCAAGGCACAGTGCGCCACCGGCCTGGAATGTCAAGAGGATATGGCTGACCCCTATTTCCTGTGCACAAAGATTTTTTGGGTAGGGATTGGAACGACCTTCACCGACGCGCCAATCAGGTCGCGAACATCATCCAGGACACGACAAACAATCTCCGCGCCTCCGCGCCTCCGCGCGAGGTTTTCGAGGTTACTCCTCGCGGGCCGGCATGGTGTCGACGAGGTGGCGCATGCGGATGCGGCCGCCTTGGGGGTCGTTGAAGAAGAACACCATCTCGCGCCACTCGGGGGTGATCGAGAAGTTCGTCTGGCGGATGAGCCGCGGGGACTCTCCTTCCGGGGTGTCGGCGATGCGCAGGGTGACAACGCGCCGGTCGTCATCGAAGGTGAAGACGTGCGTTTTGCCCGGATCGAGGCGCACCGGCCGGGTCTTGTCGCCGCCCTGGACGAGGATCGCGTCGTCCGAGAAGTTGACGAAGTTGTATGAGCCGTATGGGAAGGCGTCGCTGCGGGTGGCGAGGATGCGGTAGTTTGCTTCGTCCCCGGCGGGGACGAAGACCAGCAGCGAACCGCCGGCGGCGAGGCGGGTGCGGGCGACGGGTTCCACTTCCGGTTCCCCGGCGGCGGCGTCTTCGCGGGTGGCGAAGAACAAGGCCTCGGCGGGGCCCTTGTATTCGAGGGGCTCGGAGAAGGTGCGGGTGTTCAGGATGATCTCGACCGGGTCGCGCCCGGGGCCGGCGCGCAGCCACAGGGTGTGGCGCCCGCCGGCGATGGCGGTGGCGGCGACCCCGAGCTTGGCCTTGATCGTGCCGGCGGTCTCCCGGGCGGAGATGGCGCTGCCTGCCGCCAGCGCCAGCGCCACCGTGCCGGCCCGGACCGGAAGACCGAAAACCCGGCACGGGAGACTGACCGGCTTCGCGCTCATATCTCCTCGTTTGCCAGCCAGCGGAACGAGACCAACCGCAACCTGCGGCCGAAGTCCCGGTTCACGAATGATTTCAGCTTGGCAGCCGCGACATGCGGATCATCGACCGGATCGAAGTAGTCGGGAACGCGCTGGACGACCGCCTCGCACCAGGCGCGGGCGGTGATGTTGCCGGTGTCGGCGCGGGCCTTGCCGCAGGCGCGGATCTGGAAGGTGTCGTCCCGCGGGGTGAGCATGTT
The DNA here is from genome assembly GCA_964413545.1 of uncultured Roseibacillus sp. Lineage (GTDB taxonomy): Bacteria > Verrucomicrobiota > Verrucomicrobiia > Verrucomicrobiales > Akkermansiaceae > Roseibacillus_B. The sequence continues at coordinate 6,342 of CAYPUM010000235.1, forward strand.
GCCGAGGCGCTTGAGCAAGTCGG
>CAYPUM010000236.1:0-6306 GCA_964413545.1 uncultured Roseibacillus sp.
CCTCATCAAGCTCACCCTCCACGGCCTCTGGGGCCCGATCGAAGTCAACGGCAAGACCTACGATCCCGCCAAGGGAACCCCGCCCATGACGGCCTTCGGATCCCTCCTTGACGACAGGGAACTCGCCGCCGTCCTGACCTACGTCCGCAACTCGTGGGGCAACAAGGCGCCTCCGGTGCGTCCCGCCACCGTCAAGAAAGTGCGCGAGGCCACCAAAGAGCGCAGCATCTTCTGGAAACCCGAAGAACTCCTCGAAGCCCATCCGATGGAGTAGACAAGCCAGTCTAACAATATTGATTATCAGGAATTGTTTGGGAAAATCCTTTCCGGCAAGGCATGTGGGTGATCGTCCTGTGTGTGGTGGCGGGCGTGGGCGTTTTGTCCGTGCTTGGGGTGGGGGTTTTTCTGGCGACGTGGCGATTGTCCCGGCCGGTGGTGGAGGGGGTGGAACCGGACGGGATCCCGCCGGAGCGTTTTGAGAAGCTGCGTCCGTTGGCGGGGAAGCTGGGCGCGGCGGGACTTGTCTATGCGGGCTTGCAGCGGGAGCGGCGGGGGCGGGCGTATGAAGCGTGGCAGGCGCTCTTCCGGAACGCGGAAGGGTCGATCTGGGCGGTGGCGGAGTGTGTCGGCAAGCGGGCCCCTCGAGTTGTCCTGCATTCGTTTTTCCAGAGCGGCCGGTCGGTGACGACCTCCCAAGGTGAGTTTGCCGATTACAACGTGACCGGGGATTGGCGGTTGACCGAGCAGCTTTGGCCGGATTTCGAAAGTCAGGTCAAACATCACCGGCAGGTTGTGCTCGGGGCCGGGGCGGATCTCGTGGCGCTGGATGATGCCGACGGGTTCCGGGGATGGTATCACGCCACGGCCAACGCTCAGTTCGAGCAACTTCAAGCGTCGGGATTTCTTGTCGCATCGGCGGGTGAGCCGGGCCGCTTCAAGGTTCGGCCCCTGCGGTCGCCCGGGATCGCGCTCAAGATGCTGCTGCACACGCGGCGCAACAAGTGGGCCGAGAAGTCGCGCCAGCGGGATGCGGATTTCCAGAAGCGGCTCGATGCCGAAGCCGAGGAAAGGAAGCGCTACGGCGGACTCGGCGAATACACCTACCTGCAACACTACAAGCGCCACCAGGAACGCGGCAATACCCTTGTCCTCATGGGGTGGACCGCCAAAGGGGCCATCCTGTTCTTCTCGATCCTTGCCTTGATCGTGATCGCCCTCGCCCGCGGGTCGATCGGAAGCGAGACCGCGGCGGTGATTGCGGGGGTCCTCGTGCTTCATGAACTCGGGCACGTGGCCATGATGATGTGCTTCGGATATCGTGACCTGCACGTCTTGTTCCTGCCCGGGGTGGGCCGTCTGGCGCCCGAGCGGCACCTGCGGGTTTCGGCATGGAAGGAGTTCCTGGTCCTCCTGATGGGCCCGTTGCCCGGCTTGCTGCTGGGCTGGGCTCTGCTGGGCTGGGCCTACTTCAACCCGAATCTGCCCGAGGTCTGGAAGACGGTCGGCTTCTGGGCCGCGCTGATCAACAATCTCAATTTCCTGCCGGTCCTGCCCTACGACGGCGGCCGGGTGGTCAATCTCCTCATCTTCGAGCGGGTTCCGGCGTTGCGCCTGATTTACCTCATCGGATCGAGTCTGGCGGTGCTGGCGCTGGCGCTCGTTTCATGGCTGGTGGCCGGTCATCCGCCGATCATCCTGCTGGTGATACTGATCTCGGCATTCATCGCCATTCCGGACAACTGGCGCATGGCGCGGATGGCGCCATGGGCCCGGCACAACCTTTCGCCGGACGACAGCGAAACCGACGCCCTCATGAAGGCCTTCCAGATCGTCGAGCAGACCGATTCCGTCAAGGGGCTCGAGAAGTTCGGCTGGGTCAATTTCGTTGATCGCATCGTGCGATACGGATGTTCGAGGAAGCTGGGCTTCTTCGGCACGGTGGGTTGCCTGGTTCTGTTCTTCTCGTTCCTCTTCGCTCCGGTCTGGACGATGGCGGGCGTGGCGATCGGCGACAAGGTTGGCATCGAGGCAAGGGAGGCCGAGGTGGCGCGGCGGATCGAGGAACTCGAACCGAAGGTGAATTGGCCGCAGAAGCCTCTCGGCGCCGTGACGCGGAAGGTCCTTGACGCGCTGCTCGCCGACACCCGCGACGGTCTCGCGATCGGCCGTCTCGCGGGAACGACAGGAGAAGAGGGTCCCCCGGGAGCCGCCGTGACGCGTTTCGAGGGAATCAGCATGCCGGCCCCGGCATCCGGGAGCGTCGGCAAGGAGTTTGACCCGGCGCCGTTCATTCGGCGCATCCGCTGGAACGAAGCCGCCTCGTGGGCCGCCGGGGAAGAGTCCGCCTTGCGCGAGCAGGTCCTGATCGAGGCGTTTCAGGCGCAAGTCGGGTGGTTCGAAGCGGCGTGGGACGGCGGGGAGCGCGAAACGGCTCTCTCGGACGCCAGCAAGGCCTACTATGCGTGCATGAGCTGGGCCCCCCGGACTTCGCTCGGGGCGCGGCTCGATTGGTACCACCATGAAGACCGGCTCCTGCAAGGCCTGTTGGAGGCCGACCAGGAGGGGCCGCTGCCGTCCCGTTACCGGCAGTGGTTCGCCGGCAGTGTCCGCCGCCGGAGTCCTCCGCAGGGGAGGGAATTGGCTCTGGTATTGCTGCGCGAACTGCAGATGGGGGCTGAGAACCTGAGGCTCGCGCCACTGAAGAGGAACCCCCGCGGCGGGCTCGACATTCCCTCCACCCCGCTGCGCCGCTGTGAGGCGGACGCACCCTTTCGGGAGGACGAAGATCTGCGGCCCAACGATCTTGTCTCTGCGTTCGGTCTGGTCCGTCTCGTCCAGGGGCGCCCGACCCGCCATGACCTCGGGTCCGGCTTGATCGTCGCCGCGCACTGGGCCGGCCATGCGGTGGTGGATTCCATCCCCTCCGAACTGATCATCGACGACGAGCAGCGGAAGCGATGGGAGGCGCGGCTCGACCTGATCCGAAGTCTCGAAGAGCGCCGCCGGCTGGTGGTGACGCAGTTCAGCCGCCCCCCCCGCCGGGGCGGCGCCGGCATCCTGCCGCTCTCGTCGAATTGAGGGAAAGGCAGCGCCCGCTGCAGGGAAGCTCTCCGGCCGTGCCGCGTTTTCTCATCGCAAACGCCGCCGTCCCGGCGGCGTTGGATCAAGGCTGCGCCAAGGCGGGCCGCGCCGAAGAACAGGAATCAGTTGCCCGTCCTTGGCAAACGGTGGGCAGGGTGGTAAACTCGGGAGCGTGTTGCAGATCCGATCGGGGTGGGGAGCAGGGCGGCCCCATGCGGCGCTCGCCGGATGGGCGGCCGGGTTTCTTCTGGGGATCACCCCGCTTGTCGCGGAGGTGGCGGCATCCGCGACTTCCACGGCCACCGCGGAGGCCGGGGAGACCGGGGAGGCATCGGAGTCCCCCGGGAATGCCGAACCGGCCCCGGGAGCAGGGGAAGTCAACCACCGGGAGGAAGGCGTCGTGCTGGACGTGGAAATCGCTCATGGAGTGGACATGGCCGCGGTGCGGGTGCGGGACGCCGCCGCCGATGCCGCCCTCGAAACAGCCCGGGACCGCGCCACCAAACCCACCGACGTCGAAACGGCGGTGCGGTTGCAGATTTACCTCGATCAGATGCTCTTCGGCCCGGGGTTCCTCGACGGCAAACCGGGCAAGTTCACCACCAAGGCGGTGCACGCCTACAACCGCAGCGTGGGGCGGACCCCGGATGACTGGACGGCCCTGATCGAGGAGGCGAACGAGGCCCTCGGCGAAACCTATGCTACCGCCATCGTGCCGGATGTGGCCGCGGAGTGGGTCAACCCCGAGGTGCCGTGGAAGTATTCCCAGCAGGCGGAACTCAAGCGGCTGAGCTACCGGAGCTGCCTCGAGTTCATGGCGGAGCGCTATCACACGTCCGGCACCTTCCTCGAAGAATTGAACGGCAGTGCCGTCGTCCGCGGCCTTGGTCCCCGGAGCGTCCTGAAGGTCCCCAACATCGAGCCGTTCCGCATCGAACTTCTCGAAGAGGGCCGGACCTATCCACCGGACGACGTTCTGAGCAATCGCTACGTGATCATCGACACGAAGGGACGGAACCTTTTCATTTACGGTCCGGGCGAGGCCCCGGTGCTGGCGGGAGGGGCGGTGGTTCTTGCGGAGGAGGACCACACGCCGCAGAAGCTTCTGGCCATGTTTCCCATCACTCCGGGCAAGGTGCAATTCATCCACCATGGGGAGTGGGCCATTGCGAACTGCTTCGAGTTGCCCAGTTGGCGTTACGACCCCCTGTTCCTGAAGACGGGACGCCGCAGCAAAGACAAGTCCGCCGTCAAGCAGTTGGCCCCGGGGCCAAACCTGCCGGTCGGCATCCTGTGGTCCGGGCTCACCAAGTCCGGAATCGGAATTCACGGCACCGCGAACCCGCGGACCATCGGAAGATCGTTGAGCGCCGGGTGCATCCGCCTCTCGAACTGGGACGCGGCGCGCTTCCCGCAGGTGGTGCGGCCCGGAGCCACGGTTGAAATCCGCTGATCCGCGCGCCGGAACCCGGGAAGATGAATGTCGACAAAGGGATTCCGGTGCGGCTGGTCCTCTACCTCGTTGCGATCGCGTATCTCGTTCTCGACCTGTTCGTGATCGGGGGGCCGGTGCGGCGGGCCGTCTTCCGGCAGCGCCCCGACAGCCCGGAGGTCATCGCGGCCGCCAAGCGCGAAGGGGTCGCGGCCCGCGTCTTCTTTCAACCGATCCTCCTGACGCAGGTCGACCGGCGGGTCGAGGAGGAACTCTGGAAACAAGGACGCACGCTCGAAGACCTCGGCCCGGGCGAACACAAGTTCCTGCGCCTCGCGGCCGTGAACGACCTCGTGGACCTCCACCTGCTGCGAACCAAGGTCCGATACAACAGCAACGACTACCCGGTCGGCGAACAAGACATCGAGGACGAACTGGAGCGATTCGCAAAACGCTTCGGCAACGACAACGAGTTCGCCGCCGCCCTGAAAAACCGCGGGTGGAGCAAAAAGGAATTGCGCATGCGACTCGCGGCGCGCCTGCAACAACAGAAATACCTCGAAGGCGTCATCGAGGTCGCCGTAAGCGAAGAGGAAGCCGGAACCTGGTTCGATCAGCACAAGGCGGAACTCGCCGTCCCGGAACGAGTCAGGGCGCGGCATGTCTTCCTCGCCACTCTCGAACGCGACCCCGAAGAGGCCCGCCAAACGCTGCACGACGCCAGACGGGCGATTCGCGACGGCGAGAAAAGCTTCGACGAGGCGGCCCGCGAAATCAGTGACGATCCGCGCACCAGATCGCGGGGCGGCGATCTCGGCTGGCTGCGGGCCGAACGCCTCGACCCGGTCCTGGCGGAGGTCCTCTTCGAGGCCGAGCCGGGGACATTGAACCTCGTGCGCACCGATATCGGATGGCACCTCTGCGAAGTGCTCGAGAAAAGGGCGCCCCGGGAGCGCTCCTTCGAGGAAGCCCGCCAAGAGGTCCTTGCCGCCCTCGAGGCCGTCAAACGCGATCGCGGCTTGCGTCTCTACCGCAGCCAGCTCCGGGAACGGGAAGCCCACCGCGTCGAGATCTTCCACGACGTCCTCGCGCGGGGTCTCAAATAGCAAGGCCCGGTCTGCCAAGTGCCGGGTTCCGGAGAGGCTGCCCGCAAAGCTGCGCCTGACACGGCCGCCAATCCCGCCGCACCCGCCGAAACCTGAAAAAGGTGCTCAATTTGTCTTGGACGGCACCATGACTTTGTGCTACAAAGCATTTCGACGTGGCGACCGCTTGATGAAGCTATGGTAGACGCAGGAGAACGAAGACCGACGAGGCCCCGATTTCGCATCCTTCTGGCGGAACACTACGGGATGTGTTTTGGCGTGCGGGATGCCTTGGGGGCCGCGGAACAGGTGGCGGTCAGGCGTCCGGCCACCATCCTTGGACAGTTGGTTCACAACGAGGCGGTTCGGAAGCGGCTGGCGGACCTTGGGGCCCGGGAGGGGAAACTGCGCGACAGCCATGCCGCGACGCGGGACGTGATCGTGACGGCGCACGGAGCGGCGGACCGGGACCGGCAGCGTTGGCGGGAAGCGGGTTTCCGGGTGACCGACACCACTTGTCCGCTGGTGCGCAAAGCGCACACGGCGTTGGCCTCGCTGGTCGCGGAGGGCTGTCAACCGGTGGTCGTCGGCAAGAAAGGTCATGTCGAGGTGCAGGGATTGACGGGGGACTTTCCGGGGGCTCATGTGGTTTTGAGCCCGGAGGATGTGGCGTCGCTGCCGTTTGCCGGGAAATTCGGAGTGGTGGCG
>CAYPUM010000237.1:0-4299 GCA_964413545.1 uncultured Roseibacillus sp.
AGGGTGGGATTCGAGGGATCGCCGCCGGCGTGCCGGAGCCGGAAGGAAAGGTGGGTGAACAGCGGGAGGGCGAGCGCGGCAAGGATGCTTCCAAGGGAAACGATGCGACTGAGGAGAAGGGTCACCAGAAAGACGGCGAGCGCCGCGAGGAGGACGAACGGCATGAGGCCGGCCACGGCGCCCGCGGAGGTGGCGATTCCCTTGCCGCCCCTGAAACCGATCCATGGTGAGAAGTTGTGGCCGAGGATGGCGGCGAGGGCGGTGACGACCTGCATGGTGTGGAGAGGCGCCTGTTGGCCGGCCGGGAAGGTGGCGCCGAGGTGGTGGAGGAAGGAGAGAGCAACGGCGGGCGGGGAACCTTCGATCCGGGCGAGATTGGTGGCGAGCACCACCGGGAGAAACCCCTTGAGGACATCGAGCAGAAGACAAAGGGAGCCCGGTCCCTTTCCGATCGTCCGGAAGACGTTGGTGGCTCCGATGTTTCCCGAGCCGTGCCGGCGGATGTCGACCCCCTTGGATCTTGCGATGAGGATGCCGAAGGGGACGGAGCCCACGAGAAAGGCGGCGATGGGGAAGAGCCAGAGCATGCGGGGCGTGAGGAAGGGCCGGACGGAGAGGCCGGACTTCGTGAACGGCGGGGACCGCGAGGGCGGACGGGTTCAGGATTCTTCTTGCTTTCCGTTTTCCGGCGGGAGGATGCGGGCGGACTTTATGACGACGTGGTCGTGCGGGACGTTGGGCATTTCGCGGGCGCGGTGTTGGCCGCTGGGGTGAAGGACCTTGAGTTTTTGCATGCCGGTGCGGACCTTTCTGATCTTGTCGACGATGTCCATGCCTTCGACGACTTTTCCGAAGACGGCGTATCCGTGGCCGTCGGGGCGGGGGAAGTCGAGGCCGGGGTTGTCGACGACGTTGATGAAGAATTGGGAGGTGGCGCTGTCGGGGTTGCTGGTGCGGGCCATGGCGACGGTGCCGCGCTTGTTCTTGAGTCCGTTTTTGCCTTCGTTCTTGATGGGCTTCCCGGGCTGTTTCTGGGTGGGGCTGCCGTCTTCGAGTTCGAAGCCGCCGCCCTGGATCATGAAGCTGTCAATGACGCGGTGAAAGATGGTGCCGTCGTAGTAATCGTCCTTCACGTATTGGAGGAAGTTCTTGACGGAGGCGGGCGCCTTGCCGGGATTGAGCTCGAGGACGATGCGTCCTTTCGAGGTGACGAGTTCGACGCGCGGGGAGGGGCTGGATTTCAAGGCAGGTTTGTCGTTCCCGGTTTTCTGGGCGGCGGCGGTGATGGCGGGCAGGAGGAGAGCCAGCAAGGTGACGGTGGAGCGGGCATTCATGAGGGACCGTCTAACGCCGGCGGGGCGGCATGGCAAGAGCAGGCCGCAGGTTACTTCTCGTCGGGGTGCAGAGCCTTGGCGTATTTGGGCATGTGTTCAGATGGTTGGCCCGGATGTTAGGGGACCCATTCACGTTTGGAAGGGAAAACGGAGGCTTGAAGCAGCGCAAGGTTGGGGAAATGCTCCGGATCGAACCGTGATGCGGGCATTGCCAGTGGTGGGAGTGCTGGGGTCGGGCCGGGAGCGGCATGAATCGCTTGCGCTTCCGCTGGGCAGGATGCTGGGCGAGCTGGGCTGCCACCTGCTGACGGGAGGCGGGGGAGGCGTGATGGAAGCGGTGGCGGAGGGGTTTGTGGCGGTGGAGGGGCGCAAGGGGGTTTCGATCGGCGTTCTGCCCGGAAGACTGGCGAGGGCGGAATGCGAGGCGCCGGAAGGGTATCCGAACCCGTTCGTGGAGCTGGCGATCCGGACGCATCTGCCGGCGCGGGGGACCGAGGGCGAGACGCTGGAATCGCGCAACTATCTCAATGTTCTGACGGCGCAGGCGCTGGTATTCCTGCCGGGCGGGGAGGGGACGGCGGCGGAAGCGCGGCTGGCCCGGCGGTTCGGAGCGCCCGCGATCGGATTGGCGGGCGGGGGTGTGGCGCAGGGGATTCCGCAGGCGGATTCCGTCGAAGAAGCGGAACGGTTTCTCCGGGCGGTGCTTTGAGGTTGGCGGGGGGCGCCGGGGCGGGGTTACACGCCGGCGGCGGCGTCGGAGATGGTGCGCGCCTTTTTGATGATGCTCTTGACGGTGACGGACGGTTGGGCGCCGTTTTTGAGCCACTTGTCAGCCTTTTCGAGGTCGAGGGTGTAGTTGAGGCCTTCCTTGAGCGGGTCGTAGGTCCCGATCTGCTCGATATAGCGGCCGTCGCGGCGCTTGCGGTTGTCGACCGCCACGATTTTGTAGTAGGGGCGGTTTTTGGCGCCTTTGCGAGTGAGTCGAAGTGCAACCATTGTGAGGGCCGGGGAAGGTGGAGGAAATCGCGTATTTTGCCAAGGAATTTCTCAGACCGGGGTGAGGGTTGCGGCGGAAAGCAGCCAGCGGCGGTTGATCTTGTGGAATTCGAGGCGGGTGCGGTATCGGACGACCCGGGAGGCGCCCGCGCCGAACCGGACGTCGATCGTCAGGAGGGTCTCCACGACGGCATGACCGGAGGCGGGGAAGGTCACGGTGGTCGATTCGCGGGTGATCCGGCAGGAAGTGATGGATTGATGAAACTCCCGGAGGAGGCCGGCCGCTCGTGGCGGAGGGAGATGATTGCGGGGGAGCGGGCTGGGGGCGTCGATTGTGAATTCCGGGGCGAGCATGGCGGCGAAGCGTTCGGTGCGGCGGTCCATTCCTTCGATGGACAGCACTCCCTTGTGTTCGACGGAGGAGAGGAGGGAGTGGAGGCGGCGGGTCACGACCTTCGTCGGGGAGAGCCACGCGGCGAGGTAGAGCAGGCCCGCGAGGGCGGGGACGAGGAAGGCGAGCAGTTTGATCCACGGGAATCTCATCGGCCTGGGAGCAATTCGAAGGCGAAGCCCTTGAGGTACTCGGTTTCGGGGATGGTGGGAAGGATGGGGTGGTCGGCCCGTTGGGAGAGGGACTCGATGAGGCGGAGAGTGCGCCGGGCGTCCACCGCGGCATCGCGGACGGAATCAAGGAAGCATTCTCGCGAGACGTGATGAGAACAGGACCAGGTGGCGAGGACGCCGCCCGGTTCGAGGAGTTTCAAGGCGCGGAGATGGATCTCCTTGTAGCCGCGGAGGGCGTCGCGAAGGTTCTTCTTGCTGCGGGTGAAGGACGGCGGATCGAGGATGACGAGGTCGAAACGATCTTCGCAAGACTTGAGGAAGTCGAAGGCATTGGCTTCGACGGCTGGGAGGTCGAGTTGGTTGAGGCGGGCATTGGCATGGACGGCCATGACGGCGTCGGGGGAGATGTCGACGCAGGTGACGGCGGCTGCCCCGGCGCGGGCGCACGCCAATCCGAATCCGCCCTGGTTGCAGAAGCAGTCGAGGACGCGGCGCCCTGCGGCGAGGCGTGCGATGCGCTCGTAGGCGTCGAGTTGATCGAGGTAGAGGCCGGTTTTCTGGCCGGAGAGCGGGTGGACCTCGAATTTCAGTCCGTGGTGGTCGACCACGAACGGGCCCGGGTCGGGGCCGTCGAGCATGGCGAGTTCGGGGCCGAGTCCTTCGGCTTTGCGGATGGGGGAGTCGTTGCGGAGGACGATGGAGGCGGGCTGGAATCGTTCGCGGAGAGCCTCGACGAGGAGGTCGCGGCGCTGGTCCATGGCGAGCGTGAGGGTTTGCAGGACGAGGTGGTCGAGGTAGCGGTCGACGACGACGCCGGGCAGGCCGTCGGATTCGCTCCAGACGAGGCGGCAGAGGCGGGGATCGACGGGGAGGCGCTCGCGGAGGGCGGCGGCCTGGTCGAGGCGGCGGAGGAAGAACTGGCGGTCGAGGGATTGGCGGCGGCGGGAGAAGCGGCGGGCGACGATCTGGGAGGCGGGGTTGTAGATGGCGGAGCCGAGGAGGCGGTCCCTTCCGTCCTTGAGAGAGATGACTTCGCCGGGTTGGGGGTTTCCGAAGGACTTGAGGATTTCGCTGGCGTAGACCCACTCGTGGCCGTGAAAGATGCGGGAGCGGGGTTTGACGACGAGTCCGGGCATGGGCGGAAGACTGGTGGCAGGCGCGATTTGGCTTGAATGCTGGCTGCGAGGCGCTTAGGCCGGGCGCACCTCATGGGCAAGCAGTATAACAAGGTTGACAAGCGCCGTCGGCGAAAGCAGTACCTGAAGCGCAAGAAAGAGCAGATCAAGGCCAGCGGCGTGCTGAAGAAATCCGGAGACGCCGGAGAGAGCGCTCCGCCGGCCAAGACCGCCAAGACCGCCAAGAAGGCCGCCAAAAAGACCGCCAGGAAGGCCGCCAGGAAGGCCGC
>CAYPUM010000237.1:4399-6292 GCA_964413545.1 uncultured Roseibacillus sp.
ACCGAACGCGCGGCGGCAGAGGAGGAACCCGGGGAAGAGAGTCCCGCCGAGGCGCAGAAGGAGGAGAGTCTTGCCGAGGCGCCTGAGAAGGAGAGTGCCGCGAAGGCGCCCGAGGAGGAGGGTCCTGCCGAGGCGCCTGGAGAGAGAAGCTCCGGCGAGGGAGGCGAAGAACCGGAGAAGACGGAATGAGGCAGGCGCAGCGCCTTCCGAGAGTTCCGAGCTGTCGTTGATTGACGGAGGGGGGGTGGGGAGGGATGATGGTGGTGATGGCGCGGCGAGGAGGATGGGTGCTGTTGGCGATGGCGATCGCGCAGGGGGTGTTGCGGGGGCGGGAGACGCGGAGGAGGCTGATCTTCTGGGTGATTGTGGCGTTGCTGGCGGTGTTTGCGCTGGGGAACTGGCCGTTGGCGGGGTGGTTGGAGGATTGGCCGATGCGGTTTGTTCTTTATTGGGCGGGGTGCATGTTTCTGGCGCTGTTTCTGTTTTTGCTGGGGTTGTATGATTTTTTGTGTGTTCTGAAGGAGCACAACGAGCGCCGGATGTAGTTCGTTCTTGCGGGGCGGGGCGGGGACGGCCATCCATGCGGCATGAATCGCTGGCTGGATCAGTTGTTCGAGTTGCTGCGGTTTCCGAGCATCTCGACGGAGGGGACTCGCCGGGAGGACCTCGGGCGGTGTGCGGGGTGGTTGGCGGAGAAGATGTCGGCGGCGGGGCTGGATGCGGAGGTGTGTGAGACGGGAGGGCATCCGGTGGTGGTGGGGCGGGGCCCGCAGGCGCCGGGGCGGCCGACGGTGTTGGTTTACGGGCACTACGACGTGCAGCCGGTGGATCCGCTGGAGCTTTGGGAGACGCCGCCGTTTGATCCGGTCCTGCGGGACGGAAAGATCTGGGGGCGCGGCGCGACGGACAACAAGGGGCAGTTCTTTGCGCACCTGTGCGGGATTGCGGAGACCATGGAGGAGAGCGGATCGCTTCCGGTGAACATGGTGATGCTGGTGGAGGGCGAGGAAGAGATCGGCTCCCCGCATCTGCGGCCGTTTCTCGAGGCGCGGCGGGAGGAATTCCGCTGCGACGTGGTGGTGGTGTCGGACACGGGGATGGCGGCGCCGGGAGTGCCCACGCTGGGCTACGGTCTGCGTGGCATTGCATGTTGCGAAGTGGTGGTGCGGGGGCCGGAGCGGGATCTGCACTCGGGGGTTTACGGCGGGGCGGTGGCGAATCCCGCCGCGGCCCTGGCCCGGCTGGTGGCGAGCCTGCACGACTCCGGGGGGCGGGTGGCGGTGGACGGGTTTTACGAGGCGGTCCGGCCGCTCGAAGCGTGGGAGCGGGAGATGTGGCGGGGCGTGCCGGGGATGTCGGACCGGGAGTTGCTGGATGTGACGGGGGCGCCGGAGCTGTTCGGAGAGGCTGGTTACAGCGGCGCCGAGCGTCTGTGGGGACGGCCGACGGCGGAGGTCAACGGGATCGGCGGCGGTTACCAGGGCAAGGGGTCGAAGACGGTTCTTCCGGCCGGCGCGTTCGCAAAGCTTTCCTTCCGCCTCGTCCCGGACCAGGACCCGCAGGACATCATGCGGAAGGTGAGGGCGCACTTCGAGAAGCACCGGCCGCCGGGGGTGCGGATCGAGATCGAGACGGGGCACCACGGCGCGCCGTACCGGACCGACCCGCACTCGGCATGGGGGACGGCGGCGCAGGCGGCGCTGCGGGCGGCCTTCGGGGCGGAACCGGTGCTGGTGCGGGAGGGGGGGAGCGTTCCGATCGTGCAGGATTTCCGCGAGATCCTCGGGGCCGACACGCTGCTGCTGGGGCTGGCCCTGCCGGATTGCCGGATTCACGCCCCGAACGAGAACTTCGCGCTCGAGAACTTCGAGGCCGGGATCCGGCTGAACCGGC